>JAJFFP010000047.1 GCA_021776595.1 Robiginitomaculum sp.
TCTTCCCTTCCCGATATTGCCCTGATTGGCACCGGTGCCGAAGTGGTGCGCGATCCGGCAATAGAGTTACAACCTGGACAGATTTACGATAGCAACACACCCTATTTGCGCGCCGCTTTGCAGCGCGATGGTTATGTCGCCAGGGTAATTCCGGGTTCACCAGATGACACTCCTGCTTTTTTGCAGTGCATGAAAGTAGCCGGTAATGCCAAAATCATCATTTCCACCGGGGCGGTCAGCATGGGGCGGCGGGATTTTGTGCCCGAAGCCCTAAACCGGCTGGGTGCCCGAACCGTGTTCCATAAATGCGCCATTCGGCCGGGCAAGCCCATCCTGTTTGCCCGTCTGCCAGATGGAGGTTATTTCTTTGGTCTGCCCGGTAATCCGGTCTCGGCGGCGGTGGGACTGGCGTTTTTTGTTATGCCGCTTCTGGATGCGCTGCTGGGGCGCAAGAAAGCGCCAGAAATTCGTGCGCCTCTGGACAATGAATTTAGCAAAAAAGCAGACTTTACCATGTTCACCAAAGCCCGGCTGGCCAAGGCAGGTGTTAAAATCCTGCCGGGGCAGCAATCTTTTCGCCTGGCACCGCTGTTGGCGGCCAATGGCTGGGCGATTTTACCAGCCGGTTTCGAGACCTGCAAGGCCGGGCAGGAAGTGGAATTTATGCCCTTTGAAAGGCCCGCACAATGTCAGAAATAATTGTTCAACTGTTTGGCGCGTTTAGGCCAATAGGTTCACAAATGGTCTTGCAGGTGCCAGCAGACGCCAATGTGCAGGCGGTGCGCACTGCCTTTGCCGCAAAGCTGCCCGAAGATTTACACGCACTGCTGGCCGTCAGCCGTTTTGCCGATGAACACAAGGTTCTGGCCGAGGACACAGCTATTGGCGATAATTCAGTGTTCGCAATATTACCACCAGTATCAGGAGGTTAGTGATGAATATTCATGTTGAAGTGCGCGATGTGCTGCAAAGCCCTCTGGATACAGTCGAGGCCTTGGCTTTTGTCGAAGCGCCGGAAAATGGCGCCGGCGCCTTGTTTTTGGGCGCAGTCAGAAACCGCAATCAGGGCCGCGATGTCAAAGGCGTCAGCTATGATGTGTTTGCACCGCTGGCCGAGCAAAGTTTCACTGAAATATGCGAGGAAGCGCAAGGCAAATGGGGGCCGGATCTGCGCCTCTATGTGGTGCACGGCAAAGGGCATCTGCCCGTTGGCGGGTTGAGCATTATTATAGCCGCCGGATCACCGCACCGGGACGAAGCCTTTCGGGCCTGCCGCTATGTGATTGAGGAGATTAAGAACCGCTCGCCGGTATGGAAGCAGGAACATTATACCGACGGCGATAGTGAATGGGTGCAGGGCCATGCGCTTTGCCAGCACGGCGATCAGTCTCATGGCCATGCCCATGGCTAGGCTCACAGGACTGGTGCTGTCGGGCGGGGCCTCAAGGCGTATGGGGCGCGATAAAGCACAGCTTGTCATCAAGGGCAAAACCCTGAGCGAAATTATGGTGGGCAAGTTATGTGATGCCGGTTGTGATCCGGTATTGATCAGCGGGCAATGCGGCATAAAGGATATATATCCGGGGCAGGGACCAATGGCGGGCATACACGCTGCCTTTGCTCATTTTGGTAATGCCAAAGCCATGATTGTGGTGCCGGTAGATATGCCAAATTTGCGTGTGCAAAGTCTGTTGCGGTTGGCAAAAACCGATGGCGAAGCGGTTTGGTATCAAGGGCAATCCCTGCCGATAAAACTGGAAAACAAAAAGCATATACACGCACTGCTGGAAAAGATTCTGGAGGAAAATGAGGGGGACTGGTCGATCCGCAATTTTGTTAAAAACCTGAACGGCACGGCTTTGCTGATGGATGAAGCAGCGGTCACTGAATGGTCAAACCTGAACACACCAGAAGAATTTAAGAAAATGGAACAAACCCATGAAACTTAAATTGGAAATGGGGCAGGTGCAGTGCCGTATAAGCCGCGAGGAAGCCCAAAGACTGGTTGATGACGGGGCCATAAATGAGAGCATCAACCTGCCGGGTGGTGCCAGTTATATTTTGGCCATTGGCACCATGGAGGCTTTGCCCGCGCCGCAATTCTCATTTGATCCATCGGGGCCAAATTTTGTGTTTTATATTTCCACTGATGATGCCAAACGGCTGGCTAATGAGCCATCAAAAAAAGGTATTGAAGGCGCGTTCGAGCAGGGGTATTTTTCCATTGAAGTGAACGTCAAGGATTTTGCACCCAGGAAAACTTCTAAGCCGGACAACGCATGAAGCGGCTTGGCGTCATCCTTTTGCTTTTGGTGGGCGTAGGCGCGTTCGCTTTGGTCAATATGCGGCGACCGCCCAGAGAGGTATTGCAGGTGGCAGCGGCCAGCAATTTTGCCCCCTTTTTGCGTGCCTATACACAGGATGTGCAACAAAAATGCGCGTTTCAGCTCAAAATCAGCGCCGGGGCCAGTGGGACTTTGGCTACGCAAATTATCAATGGCGCGCCATTTGCGCTTTTCTTTTCTGCCGATGCCGCCCGACCGCAGGTCTTGTTGCATCAGGGTATAGGCAAGAGCGCGCATACCTATGCTATTGGTCAACTGGTTTATTGGCAGCCCTCTCTTTTACACCCAAAAAGCGATGATGAGCGCCCGCTGGCCCTGGCGGACCCCAGGCTGGCGCCCTATGGGCAGGCGGCATTGCAGAGCTTGGCGCAATTAAAAATGACCTATGATTTACCGGTAAAACGCGTCTGGGGACGAAGCGCCGCACAGGTTTTCCAGTTTGTGCATACCGGTGCGGCAAAAGCTGGTCTGGTGCCATTATCTTTGGTGCGTATGGCGGACGTGGCTGAGGGGGAATACAAGTTGGTGCCCCAAAATTTGTATGATCCCATCCGTCAGGACGTGCTGGTATTACGCCCATCTGCGGCGGTTGATTGCCTGTTTGAGGTGTTGAACAGGCCGAAAACCCGCGCCGTGATGCTAAAGGCTGGATTTACAGCTCCATGAGTGTTCATTGGGCAGAACCGGTATGGCTAAGCCTGCGACTGGCCGGGATCAGCACGGTGATTTTGCTGATCTTGTGTGTGCCGCTTGCCTGGGCGCTGGCACGGTCCAAAAGCCGCTGGCAGCCTATTGCCGAGGCGTTTTTGACCTTGCCATTGGTCTTGCCGCCGACCGTATTGGGTTTCTATCTGTTGCTGTTGCTTGGACCCAATGGACCATTTGCGCCTTTGCATCTGGTGTTTTCGTTCTGGGGGCTGGTGGTCGGCTCTGTCATCTTTTCCCTGCCTTTTGTCCTGCGCCCTATCCAAGGCGCGTTTGAAGCCATCCCGCAAAGCCTGCTGGAGTGTGCGGCCAGTCTGGGCGCCGGTCCCTGGCAGCGCTTTACCGCTCTGGCCATTCCCATGGCAAAGCGAGGTATATTCAGCGCCGCCATATTGGGTTTTGCCCACACGATGGGTGAATTTGGTGTGGTGTTGATGATTGGCGGCAATATTGCTGGAAAAACCCGCGTTATATCGGTCGCTATTTTTGATGCAGTGGAACGTCTGGACTATGCAACGGCACATATTTTGTCATTCGGCCTGCTTGGCTTTTCGTTCCTCATTCTGGTCATGCTTTCATTATTAAACCGCCAAAAGGTGCACCGATGAAGGTCGCGCTGGAACAAACCAAAGGGGTTTTTCACCTAAAAGCCGATGCAGCCTGGCCGGATAAGTCCATGACCGTGATTGCCGGACCATCCGGGGCGGGCAAGACCAGCTTTTTGCGAGGCTTGCTGGGTCTGGATCAAGGGCGCGGTAAAGTGGAGTTCGACAATATGCTCTGGCAGGGTGAAGGCGTCTTTATCCCGGTCCACCAAAGACGCATGGCCTGGGTGAGCCAGCATGATGATGTGTTTTCGCATTTAACTGTGCGTGAAAACCTTGCCTTTGCGATGCGCTTTGCTGCGCCCGGCGGGTTGAATATGCAGGCCCTAACATCACTATTCATGCTGGATCCGGTGTTGGATCAAAATGCCGGGGCGTTATCTGGCGGACAGAAACAGCGCCTTATTCTGGCAAGGGCATTACTTTCCAATCCGCGCCTTTTAGCACTGGACGAGCCTTTTGGTGCTCTGGATGCGGAAGCGCGTCATGACTTGCTGGCATTGTTGCACGACTATTGCGCCGCCCGCGCCTTGCCAATTGTGTTTGTCAGCCATGATTTTGAAACCCTGACCCGCTTGGCCAATTTCATGATTTATATGAAAAATGGTCAAGTGGTGGAACAGGGCCCGCTTAATGACTGCCTGCTAAACCCGCAACTTCCCTATCGCTATCGCGAAGATGCCTGTGTAGTGCTAAGGGCCAGCGCAAATGGATATGATGGGCAGGGCCGGTTAAATATACTGGCGTTGGGCGATGCGTTATTTCAGGTTCCAGGTGCCCCATTGCCGCCCGGCATCAAGGTTAATCTGCGCCTGCGCGCTGGAGATATAAGCCTCAGCCGATCCCGCCATCAAGACAGCAGTGTGTTGAATATTTTACCGGCTAAAATTGTTAAGATTGAACATGCCAATACCAAAGGACCTTTGGCACCGGGGCTGGTTAATACCACCCTTGATCTGGCAGGGGCACAGGTTCTGGCCCGGATTACCAAGAAGTCTGCACAGGCGCTAGACCTTGCCCAAGGCGATGAAGTTTACGCCCAGATCAAGGCCAGCGCCCTGCACAGTGCCTGACAACGGTCTAAAAAGCCTTACAGGCTTTCAATAATGTCTTTTATCATGGCCTGCACTTTGCCAGCGGTTTCTTCCAGCGCCGGATTCTGCACGGCCTGCATAGACGCGACCGGGTCTACACCGGATACCTCCACAGTGCCGTCCTCTTTTTCCTGAACAATGATATTGCAGGGCAGCATCAGGCCAATTTTATCCTCTGCTTCAATAGCATGATGGGCCATTTTGGGGTTGCAGGCCCCCAGGATAAGATAGGGGCGCATTTGCACGCCGATTTTTTTCTTCAACGTCGCGGCCACGTCAATTTCCGTCAGCACACCAAAGCCGTGTTCTGTGATCACAGCACGGGCGCGTTTCGCCGCCTCGTCAAATGACAGGTTCAGGGTTTTGGAAAAATAATAGCTCATAACAATCTCCCACGCATGTATGTTACACTGTGCATTTATTAGGTATGTCTTATATAGTGCACAGGATTACCGCTTCAATAGCAGGGTTGACGATGAAATTACTGACGATGATGCGTGAGCGCGCTAAACAAGAAGAGAGCTATTTTCGTGCAGCCCTTTTGCGTGAGGACGTGCAGAGACTGGAAAAACTGTGCATCATCGCCCGCGAATGTGAAACGCCAGAGCAGTTCAATAAAGATGGACTTTACGTGGGCTGGACCCAGGGAGATTTACGCACCGGTGAGTTAAAAGAGGCGTTGGGCCCGTTTATGGCCGCCATTTATACCTACCAGCATGGCGATACCGGCGATGCCATGGAGGCAGAAATTTTGCAGCACTGGCAGGCATTTAACGCTGCACGTATGAAAATTCTGGTGCATTGCCTGTAAGGGTTAGTCCCGCGAAGTGACGGTTTTCACCTCTAAAAACCCGGCCAGACCCCAGGGGCCAAGTTCGCGGCCAATGCCTGATTGCTTAAACCCGCCCCAACTGGTTTGCGGCGGTATGGCGACCGAGACATTGTTATAGATATGTCCGGCTTCTAATTGCGCGGCCACGCGCTCTGCGCGTTCATCGTCCTCGGTAACGATACTGGCGGCCAGACCATATTCCGTATCATTAGCCTCGATGATGGCCTCGTCTTCGCTGACAAAGGTGCGTATACACATTATCGGGCCAAAGATTTCCTCCTGCCAGAGGCGCGAGGAACGGGGCACATCATCATAAAGCGTCGGTTCAACAAAAAAACCGGTGTTAAACGCGGCGGCGCGTCCACCACCAATAACGCAATGCAGGCGCTCCTCGCGGGCAATGTCCTGAAAACCGGTCACTTTGTCGTATTGGGCCTTTGAGGCCAATGGACCCATGGTCATGTCGGGCGTATCCGGTGTGCCCAGCACTACGGCATTATATTGCTCTACCAGTTTCTCGGTCAAAGGCCCTTTGATGCTCTCCTGGATCAGCAAGCGCCCGGTGGCATTACAGCACTGCCCGGCATTATAAAATACGCCCTCTACGGCAAGACGTGCGGCCAGATCCAGATCCGCATCTTCAAACACCAGAATCGGGGACTTCCCGCCAAGTTCCAGACCGATATTTTTTACATCTTCGGCCGCTGCTTTCATGATGGATTTGCCAGTGCGGGTGGAGCCGGTGAATGAAACTTTGCGCAAGCCGGGATGTTCACTAAGCGCCGCGCCGGTAATCGCGCCAGTGCCATTGACTACATTCAAAACGCCGGCCGGCAGGCCCGCCAGTTCTGCCGCTTTGCCCCAGAAGGTGTCAGTAAATGGCGTCACTTCGGAAGGTTTGATAACCACCGTGCAACCGGCGGCCAATGCCGGGCCGAGCTTCCATGAGCAGATTTTCATGGGAAAATTCCAGGGCAGGATAAACCCAACCGGTCCCATAGGTTCAAGCCGCGTAGAAGAGCGATAGCCCGGAATATCATATTCAATCGGGGTTTGGCGTTGTGTGTCCAGTGCATCGGCCTGATCGGCAAAATAATCAATACATTCCACGCTACCCAAAATATCAGCTACGGCTTCGCTGCGCGGTTTGCCGCAATTGGCCATTTGTAATTGCACCAGATCATCAAGATGATCACGAATGGCGGCGGTCATCTTGCGCATATAATTTGCCCGCGCAGACCCTGATAAAGCGCTCCAGGCTGGAAAGGCCGCATTGGCGGCGCAGATGGCGGCATCCACCTGTTCGGCGCTGGCCTCGTGAAAATGGCCGACAGGTTGCTCTGTGGCGGGATTAATGACAGCAAGGCGCGCACCGCTGCCCGGCACCCATTGCCCGTTATAATAATTTTTCTCGATGATGACGTCATTCGCGCTCATGGAATTGCCTCTGCCTGATGATTTTCACGCAAGATCATGCCAACAGGCAAGGGGCAGGGCAAGGTGGAAATGCGACTAGGGCGCATTATTTTTTGGTTTTAACGGAAATTTCGACGATTTCTTGCCCTTAGGGTCCAAAAAGTTGTATAAGAGGGTAAGGGCAGTTTGCCCTAGCCCGGCTGTTGGCGGCTTTGGGCATTGGCGTAGTGTGTATTGGGGAAAATCATGCCATTTATCCGTTTTTTATTCCGGGAAGGCTCGCCCTTCGTTTTTTCAGTGCTTATTGTGCTGTTTTCATTGCAAAACATTCCATTCTTGTCTTTACCAAATAATGCCAGCGGTATGTTTATCGCTACGTTATTTTCACTGATTTATCTGGCTATGCAGATGGGGCTTTCTGCTTTTGCCAGGGTGGGAAAGGATGGGCCGCTTGTGGATTTGTTTCTGTCTCTGGTCCCGCTTTTCACACTGATTATCATTGCAGTATTGCAAATTGTCGGCAAATTGCCGTTATCGGTATTTCAAATGCTGGGTTTGGGTGTAGCGGCGATCGTGGTGCTTATGGATATTATTTTTAATACCCTGATCCTGTTCAAAATGAACCGTCTGGCCAATGATTTTGTACCTATGCGATAACAATTCACATAAACCTGTTCACTGAAAAGCATAATGATATTGTGGTATCTAACCATAATGGAGCAGAATTACATCTATTAGATGTAATACTATAACTTAAAGAGCTGAATGAGTTTATTTATTCATCTAAAACGCAAAAAAACTCTCCAAACACACGAATAACTGTGTTAAGTTACACTTCTTGATAGTGTGTTGGGGCGGCGAAGTGTCTGAAGATGAAGCTGTTGAAGTTAGCGGTCATATAAAATGGTTTGATCCCGTTAAGGGGTATGGGTTTATTACTCCCGAAGATGATGATGGCGATGTGATGATCCACATTTCCACATTGCGGCAGACCGGGCGTAATGCGGCCTTAGAGGGCGATAGAGTGGTGTGCACCGCTATTCGTGGCGCAAAAGGCCTTCAAGCTCTTGAGATACTTGATTTTATTGACGATCACCCAAAACCGGAAAGTCTGTCCGAAGAGGAAATGCAAGCCTATAGCCCGGCCTCGGTGAAATGGTTTAATCGTTCAAAGGGCTATGGCTTTGTCAATATTGATGGCGAAAGCGGTGATATTTTTATCCATGCGGAAGTGCTTAGAGAAGCCGGTATGGCGGCACTGGAGCCAGACGAGCGGGTATATGTGCAGTGGGATTCTGGTCCCAAGGGCCGTGTCGTAACCATGGTGCGTCTGGCGGCCAATGAAAGCTAATATTTAGCGATTGCCACGAAACCCAAGGCCAATGACATAGGTTTCCGGGCTGCCGGAGCGGCTGGATTTGGGTTTTACGTGTTTGACCTGGGCAAAATTACTTTTCAACAGCTTCAACAAGCTGCCTTCTGCGCCGCCCTGAAACACTTTGGCGATAAAGGCACCGCCGGGGTTTAGCACCAGGGCGGCGAAATGGGCGGCGGCTTCGGCCAGTGCCACCACTCGCAAATGATCCGTAGCCTTGTGCCCGGTGGTGTTGGCCGCCATATCCGATAATACCAGATCCGTGGCACCGCCCAGTGCCTCGCGCACGGCGGCAGGGGCACCATCATCCATGAAGTCCATTTGCAGAAAGACGGCATGATCCATGGGTTCAACTTCCAGCAAATCTATACCGGCAACACTATGGGCACCCCGTTTTAGCGCTACCTGTGCCCAGCCACCTGGCGCGGCGCCCAGATCGACCACGCGCGATCCGGGTTTGATCAGGTGAAACTTTTCGTCCAGATCAATCAGTTTGAATGCCGCACGCGAGCGCCAGCCTTCTTCTTTGGCGCGTTGCACATAAGGGTCATTCAACTGCCTTTGCAGCCAAAGGGTAGAGGAGAGCTTGCGTCCACGGGCTGTTTTTACGCGTTTGCTAAGGTCGCGCCGGCGTTCCCCTTTGCCAACATCGCCTGCTTTTGAGCCTTTCCACCGGCGTTTGCCGTCATCCTTGCTCATGATTACCCCGTTCATGCCTGGTATGTTTTTGTGCATTGGCGCGCCGTCGTGCGCGGCGCTGATCAGCGCCCATCATACCCAGCAGCAAGCCTTCACGCAGCCCGCGATCAGCGACCCGGATGCGTGGTGCCGGCCATTCATCCAAAATGGCGCACAATATGGCGCACCCCGCCAACACCAGATCAGCACGTTCTTCGCCAATGCAAGGCTCTTGGGCCCGTTCTTCAAGGGATTTGGCCAGTAATCTGGCGGTGGCTTCTTCGATTTCCTGGCGACTAAGCCACATCCCGTCCACTTTGGAACGGATATAACGTGATAAATTAAGATGCACCCCGCCAAGGGAGGTAACGGCACCGGAGGTTCCGATAAAATGCACATTACCTTGCGCAAAGAGAGGAGCAAACTCCGCCGCATCCTCAAAAGCACTAATCTGTTCGCGGGCAAAATCGCGCATGGTCGAAAACCAGCCATTACGGGCCTCAGTTTCCGGGAACCGTTCGGCCATATTGACCACGCCCATGGGCACTGAAATGCTGGCTTTTACCTGGTGACGTTCCTGATTGGCATTCTTGTCGCGACGAAAATCCACCCAGCTTAGCTCCGTAGAACCACCACCAATATCAACCACCAGTGCCGCATCGCATTGGCTGTCAAGAAGGTCCTCAACGCCGCGCACCGCCAGCCGTGCTTCCTGCTCAGTGGTTATGGTTTGCAGGCGTATGCCGGTTTCAGCGCGAACCCGCTCCAAAAAAGCACCACCATTTTGTGCGGACCGGCAAGCCTGTGTGGCAACGCTACGAATACGTTTTACCCGGTGGCGTTGTAATTTGGTGGCACAGATTTTAAGGGCTTCCAGCGCGCGATCCATGGCCGCATCACCAAGATTGCCCGTCGTCCCAAGCCCTTCGCCAAGGCGAATAATCTGGGAATAGCTATCGATCACCTTAAAGCCATGTTTTTGCGGCGTTGCCACCAATAACCGGCAATTGTTTGTGCCCAGGTCAAGGGCCCCGTAAAGCGGGCCGGTTCTGTTTCTTGTCCTCGCCGACGCTGGCTGACGCCGCCTCTTCTGGCGCCGTCCCTTGCGAGCAGAAGACGGCGCATTGCCGTCTGCCATAATACCTATCCTTCGGGCAAAATACTGATCGCTAATGCCCTAAATCTGTAAAAAAGGGTTCCTGCCTATTAAGCGAACCCACCAGTCCGCCGTTAATATACCTTCAGTCCATCGATTACCCAAGCACCTGAACTGTTAACGGTGCCCCCTGTGCGCTTTTGCCCATCCCCTGGCTCAATAAATAGGGTATAGTAAAAGAAAAAATACTGGAGACATCAGATGGACCCTATGAATATATACGCTGATCCGCGCACGGAAAACGTGCGGGCGGATTTCACCATTGATCAGAACTGGGAAGCCTTTACCGACGAGGAACATGGCACCTGGGACATCTTGTATAAACGGCAGATGCAATGCTTGCCGGGGCGGGCTTGTGATGAATTTCTAGTCGGCTGCAAGGCGCTGGATCTGGGCGGCGGCGGCATACCGGATTTTGCCAAGCTCAATGTTGAATTAAAAAAACTGACAGGCTGGACCGTTGTCGCCGTGCCTTGCCTGGTGCCCGATAATGTTTTCTTTGAACATCTGGCCAATCGACGTTTTCCAGCCGGTAACTTTATCCGAAAACGCGACCAGCTTGATTATATTCAGGAACCGGATGTATTTCACGATGTGTTTGGTCATGTCCCCATGCTGACCGATCGGGTGTTTGCTGACTATATGGAGGCCTATGGCAAAGGTGGCTTGCGCGCCGGTGGTTTTGATCGCCTCAAGGCGCTGGCATCGCTTTATTGGTATACGGTGGAATTTGGTCTGATCAACACGCCCAAGGGCATGCGTATTTACGGGGCGGGGATTGTATCATCGCATCAGGAATCTATTTATTCACTGGAGGCACGTTCTCCCAACCGTATCCATTTTGATCTGGAACGGGTAATGCGCACCGATTACCGTATTGATGATTTCCAGCAGACCTATTTTGTGAATGCTTCTTTTAAAGAACTGTTCCGGGCAACGGTCGATACGGATTTTGCACCATTATACGAACGCCTTAATCCGTGTTTTGATTTTACCCCGACGGCGGCATTGGAAACGGACCGTATCTATACCCGTGGCACCCAGGAATATGGTCGTGCAGGCGGGCGTAAAATGGACATCAAACCGGTATAGCGAGCGTAGGTCAGGCGCGCTGGAACGGATAAAATCCTGATCCCAGATTTAGAATACCGCAAAGTGCATCCAGCGCCGTCTGGCCCTCTATACACAAGGCCGGATCAGTCAGGTCCTCCGGGGCCAGTTCTTCGCGATAGTGCTTTTCTACCCATGCACACAGTTTTGGGTAAAGCCTGTCGTTCATCAGCATGTCCGGATTGGCTGCGCGGCGCTCGGCATCGTTTAACACCACACGCAGGCGCAAACAGGCCGGGCCACCCCCATTGCGCATGGATTGGCGCACATTAACAAACTCGACCCGACCAATCGGGCCATTACTAGCGGAAAGTTTATCGCAATAACGGGCGACTGATTCGGTCTTACGGCATTCTCCGGGGGCAATCAGCACTAGGCGCGCTTCGCCTGGCATTTCCACCAGCATGGAATTGAAAAGATATGAGGTGATGGCATCAGCCAATGGCACCTCTTGCTCGCTCACCTGCACAAATTGCGGCTCAAACAGGTCATCAGCGGCTATGCGAATGGCTTCGCAGGTTTCACTGGCATCGGCAAAGGCATGTTCATGGAAAAACAGGCAGGTTTTGCTGCCCACGCAAACCACATCATTATGAAAAGCACCGGCGTCTATCGCTTTAGCTGATTGCAGGGCAAAGACGGTGCGCTGTGCATCTAGGCCATGGCGGCGGGCCAGTGCCTGATTGGCTTGAAGCGTTTGCCGTGCAGGAAATTTTAACCTGGCATCAAATCCAGCCAGACGGCCATGCACAAAAAGTTCTACTCCGGGGGCACCATGTTCTGCGCAAAGGCGCACATGATTGGCCGCCCCTTCATCGGCAAAGGTCTCTTGCGGCGGCAATGGGTCATGCACCGTAAACAAATCAGCACCGGGAAAGGCGGCGCGCAAGGCGCGTGTTGTCTGTTCCCCTTCGATCGAGCGATGCAGCATAGTCAGTAAATTGGCGGCGCTGGCATGAAGGCGTCCATCTTTGGTATCGGCACCGGGACTGATCGTGGCCGCATTGGCCGCCCACATGAAGGCCGAGGACGACGCCGCACGCAAAAGGGCCAGATCATTTTTGGCCGCACTCTCGATGATTTGCGCATTGGTGCCGGTAAAACCGGCGGCGCGTAACAGAGGTAAAAATGGCCGTTCCTGCGGCGGTAATACGCCCTGCACCAAACCCGCATCATGCAGGTTTTTCATTTTGGCAAGGCCCTGCAAAGCCGCTTCGCGGGGTCGCGATACCAGACCCTTATTATTGGCACTGGCAAGATTGCCCGCCGATAATCCACCATAATTATGGGTCAGACCGACCAGACCATCATAATTAGCTTCTACCGCCTTCATGAACTATCCAATCCGGGGGCCGCCATCGCCACCGGGACATCGGCAATCTGGCTGGCCATGGGCCAGGCGCAATAATCGGCCGCATACCAGGCACCGGGACGATAATTTCCGCTTAACCCAGGTCCGCCAAAGGGCATGGTGCTGGCCGCCCCGGTGGTCGGGCGGTTGAAATTAACAATACCGGCGCGAATATCGCGCGCAAATTGATCCCATAAAGCGTGATCATCGCTGATCAGACCTGCGGAAAGGCCATATTTTGTGTGATTGGAAGCGGTTATGGCCTCACCAAAATGGTTGGCGCGGTAAATTTGTAATAGAGGACCAAACACTTCCTCATCTTCGGCCGGCGCATCGCCCATCTCCAGTAAACAGGGACTGACGGCGCTGGATGACCAATCCAGTTTTTTGGCTTCGCATATCATTTTGGCCCCACCGCGCACATGCGCTCTTTGCGCGGACAGCACCATATTGGCAGCGCCATCAGAAATAAGCGGGCCGGCAAAGGGTTCCGGCTCCCCATTCCAGGGCCCAAATCGCATGTTCTTAATGCTGGCGGCGATGGCCTCGATAAGGGCATCTCCTTTGGCGCCGGTTTGAATGAATAATCTTCTGGCACAACTGCACCGCTGGCCGGTCGTGGCAAAAGCCGAATGGACCACCAGATTGGCGGCTGCCGCCATATCGTTGGCCTCCCAGACGATGAGCGGGTTGTTGCCGCCCATTTCCAGCGCTAAAATGATTTCAGGGTGTCCGGCAAATTTGCGGTGGATAAACGTGCCGGTGGCAGCAGAACCGGTAAACAGAACGCCATTAAGCTGGTCGCTGTCCAGCAAGGCAGCCCCGGTATCCCGCGCGCCCTGCACCAGATTTAACACGCCAGCTGGCAGGCCTGCCAGTTCCCATAAATGCACCATAAAGGCACCCACGGCCGGGGTGAGCTCGCTTGGTTTGAACACCACACAATCCCCGGCCAATAGGGCGGGAACGATATGGCCATTGGGCAAATGGCCGGGAAAATTATACGGCCCCAGAACGGCCATAACCCCGTGCGGGCAATGGCGCAATTGCGATCGGCCAAAGGCGGCTTCGCTGGTTTCCTCGCCGGTTCTGGCATTATAGGAATTGATGGAAATGCCTACCTTGCCAATCATGGCACCAACTTCGCCGCGCGCTTCCCACAACACCTTGCCGGTCTCTTTGGCGATCAGTGTGGCCAGTTCTTCCTTGTGGGATTCAAGCATTCCCTTGAAAGCCATGGCAATGGTTGAGCGATCATCAAAGGCGAGACGCCGCCAGTCATTAAATGCACGCCTCGCCGCCGCGTAAGCCATATTTACCTGACCCGCATCAGCACTTTTTCCCTGCCATAACAAGGTGCCATCAGAAGGGTTGATCGAGGTGAGGGCAGGGCCATTGCCGTGTTGCCATTGCCCATCCACAAAATTACCCGCTTGCCAACTCATGTGTTTTTCACGACCCGCACGGTGTCGCCCTCCTTAACCTGTAATGCTTCGAGGATTTGTGGCTCGGCAATCAGAACGTTTCCGTCGATTTCAACCTCAGCGCCACATGCCCGAAAACCCTTGATCCGGTCGTTACCAAGTCGCATACGCCGTGTTCCTTTGGCACCGGCCCTGATTTTTACGACCTGGCTATGGCGCAGGGTATAAAGGCTGTCACGCGGGGAGGATACCAATGGCCCGCCATCAAAAATATCAATAATACGATCAAACCGGAAACCTTCACGTTCCAGCAAGAGTTTGGCACCCTGTCCTTCAGGGTGGACCTTGCCGATGACCTCTTTGGCTTTTTCGGGCAGGAGGTCCACATATATTGGGTATTTGGGCATAAGGTCGAGAATAAATTGCTGGTCTGTCGTCCCGGACAGGAAGTCCGCCTTGTTAAAGTCCATATGGAAAAAATTGTTGGTTAGATTTTCCCAAAATGGTGAGTAACCATTCTCATCAACTATGCCGCGAAGCTCAGAGAGAATGATCCGGCCAAAGCGTTCTGGTTGTGCGGCCATTAGCAAATATCGTGATTGCGCAATCAGGCCGCCTGAGCCACCGCCACGGGCATCAGGGTGCACGAACAATGTGCCGACTTCTGTGCAGCCATTATATTCATTGACCAGGATCATCACTTCCATATCAAAGCGGCGTTTGGCGGCAACAGAGACCTGGGCAATATTAAAAAGGCGGAAGTTAAAAAACGGCCGGTTTAGGCCAACGCCGACTTTTACCGCCGAGGTGCCAACCATTTTACCGGTATCCATATCTTCCAGCACCAGAAGATAGCCTTCATAACCGGGGTTGGTAATGGCCGTATCAAAACTTTTCAGAGATTGTTCAATCCGCCCTTCCAGTAAATCAGCGTCATCGGGCAGGCTGGTAAAGCCAGGGCCGGAGAGCTCCGCTAGGCTCATAAACGCTTCAAAGTCTTGCGTCTCAATGGGGCGAACGAGATACATGGGCGAATCCAGTATTAAATCAGAGATACACTGTTTATGCCTTTAGCGATTTGGCATCAAATTCGCCAGAGGCAAATTTAAGTAATAATACAGCGCTGAGTTGCGCGCGCTCCACCAGACTGGAAAGAATGGCAAATTCCCGGTCGGAATGGATGCTGCCGCCGCGCACCCCCAGTGTATCTACATTGGGGCACCCGGCAGCCCACAAATTATTGCCTTCGCAAACCCCGCCAGTATCGCGCCAGCGTATTTCCAGACCAAGGGCGGCGCCAGCAGCACGGGTCATTTCAAACAAACGCGCATTGGGCGGGGCCATGGGCTTGGGTGGCCGGGTGAATCCGCCGGTCAGTTTAGCCGAAATACCGTCAATTTTATCGATTTCACTGGTGATGGCTTTGAATTGTTGCTGTGCCCAGTTTGCATCTTCGGGCAGTGTCAGGCGCACATTAAAGCGCACAATAGCAAGATCGGGCACAATATTGCTGGGACCGCCCCCTTCAATCTTGGCCGGGTTGATGGTCAAACCTTCGCGCTTGCCGGTCAGGTCAGCCAGGCTGTGCACGGCCAATGCAGCAGCCACCAGCGCATTGCGACCCAAATGGTGCTCACGGCCTGCATGGGCGGCCTTGCCATGAATAACCAGCGCAAAATTGCCAGAGCCTTTTCTCGCACCCGACAAGGAGCCGTCTGCAAGTGCCGGCTCATAGGTCATGCCCAGATCAGCCTTTTTTCCATATTCCATCAACAGGGAAGAGGAGGCTGGCGAGCCAATTTCTTCATCCGGACTGATCAAAACAGTATAACCAAGACTATCCTTGTTCGGGCTTTCTTCCAGCGCTTTTAAGGCCTCCAGCATGACCAGTAATCCGCCTTTCATATCGGCGGTGCCGGGGCCGTTTATGGTATCACCATCCAGCATTTTCCAGTTCTGGAAGGCATTATCGGCGCCAAATACCGTATCATAATGCCCGGTCAGCACCACCTGCACCGGGGCTTTGGGGCGCTGGCGCACCAAAAGGGCGGGGGCAAGGGCGCGGGCCACTTCCTGACCATTACTTTGCACTTCTGTGACGGTGGGCAGATCGATTTCCTGCATATCGGCATGCAACTCAGAAAAAGCCTCTTTCAGGCATGCCCTTTGCCGGTCCAGACCAGCGCGATGGTGGCTGCCGGAATTGATTTCTGACCAGGCTTTGAGGCGCAAAACCATACGCTCTTCCTGACGGGCAACAGCTTCCAGTATGCGCTTTTCAGGTGCGCTTAAATGAACGTTGGGGTTCTGCATCGATTTGCCTTATATGGCGGCCAGTGCCTGTTCCAAATCAACCAGAAGGTCCTCAGCATTTTCAATGCCTACGGAAAACCGCACCAGTCCCGGCGTATACCCTTGCGCTTCGCGGGTCGCCAGCGGCACCCCGGAATGGGTGGTGGAACCGGGATGACACATCAGGCTTTCCGTGCCGCCAAGGCTGACGGCCAGTTTAATCATCTGCAGGGCATTGAGCATTTTGAATGCGGCTTCCTGGCCGCCTTTCAGATCAAAGGAAAATGTTGATCCAGGGGACTGCCCCATGCGGGAAAACCGCTCTTTTTTAACTGGATCATCATCGAGATGCCCCAGATAACGGACTTTATCCACTTTGGGGTGCTCCCGCAAGAAGTCTGCACAGGTGCGCGCATTATCGGCGGCGGCATTCATTCTTAATTTCACTGTTTCCAGCGATCGCATAAGCAACCAGCATGTGTGCGGATCAGGCACAGCACCAAATACGGTGCGAATAGCACGGATGCGGGCAATAACGTCTGATGAGCCAATCGCCGCCCCGGCAATCAGATCAGAATGACCACCGATATATTTGGTTAGCGAATACAGCAGCACATCAACGCCATTGGTAATAATGGGCGTCTGGCCTATCGGGCCGAGCAGGGTGTTGTCGACCATCACCACGGGTCTGGTTCCCTGGCTTTTCTCCAGCTCATTGGCCAGTGAAACACACAGATCAAGATCAACCAGCGCAATGGTGGGATTGGCAGGGGTCTCGGCATAGACGCAGGCCACTTCACCTAATGAGGCGGCTTTTTCAAAGGCGGCTTTGACTTCTTCTTCATCGGCATCAGCCATGAAAGAGACGCTTTTAACGCCAAAACGTGGTAAAAAATCTTGCAGGAACATCTCGGTCGGGCCATAAAGCGGGCTTGAATATACAAAGACTTTTCCTGGCTCTGCATAGGCCATGAGTGCGGTGATAATGGCGCCCATGCCACTGGCAAAAGCCAGTGCATCTTCAGCGCCATCAAAGAGGGTCAGACGGTCCTCCAACACTTCCAGGTTTGGGTTGTTAATGCGGGTATAAGCCAGGCCCGGATCTTCAATATCGCCAGGTTCAGATTTTCCGCGCGCCAGGCGAAAATAAGCCGCGCCATGCTCGGCAGAGCGAAATGCAAATGTCGAGGTTTGAAATATTGGCGGTTTAATCGCGCCTTCAGATAAATGCGGATCATAACCATAGCTCATGGCCAGCGATTCCGGTTGCAGGTTGTGATTGCCGATTTTACGTTTGCGATAGGGTTTGTCTTGTTTGCTCATGGCTTGTCTCCGGGCATAAAATTCTGCTCCGCCCCCGATCCGGGATCCGGTAAATGCACACATAGCTTTGCACCTCTTTTTGCTTAAAGGAAAGGTGTCGTGTTGCATAAAAAAAACGGCCCGATAATCTACCGGGCCGTTTCTTATATAGTATGTGATCGGTGGTTAACGCACCTGGATAAACACCACAGAGCGACGATTAAGCGGCTCACGCGCCCCATCGGGGGTTTGCACTGCCGGGTCACTTTCACCTTTGTGATCAACCGTAATCAGGCTGGCATTTACGCCGCGTGAGATCAACTCATCGCGAACGATTGCTGCCCGACGTTTTGACAGGCCATCATTATAGCGTTTGGAACCTGAACGGTCCGTATAGCCAGTAACAGTCGCCAAGGTAACGGTACAACGTTGCGCCCTGGAAGCAGCGGCAGCAATTTGCTGATGCGCTTCGGGAGTAAGGTTGGATTTATCCCACTCAAAATACACCGTGAAGGCCACGTTGTTACACACAGGCGCCGGAGGTGGTGGTGGCGGAGGTGGTGGCGGAGGCGGTGGTGGAGGCGGTGGTGGAGGAGGCGGAGGCGGTGGCGGTGGAGGTGGTGGCGCACCAAATTTGTAGCGGAATTGCGCAAACACATCATGAGAAGTATAGCTGCCTACGTCAATAAAGCTGGCGTTTGTGCCACTAAAGGCGTCAAACTTCTGTCCATCAACCTTGAAATAACGATAGCCAAGATCAAATGCCCAGTTCCGGTTTAGCTTATAGCCAAAACCAGCCAGAAAATTATAGGCAATATCACGATTGGCATCTTTGGCGGCACCAACCGGAGAACCAATAATACCATTGGAAAGTCCTATGGCACTCAGATGGGTGCGAGCGTAACCAATACCAGCCCCGACATAAGGAACCAGACGGCTTCCCAGATCAAAATCATAGATCAGGTTGGTCATCAAAGAGCTTGAACTCAAGTCCGAGGAACTGAAAGAGCCATTATTAACGGCACCGGTGTCATTATAGCGCGATGTATAATCAAAATCGACGCGCCAGTTATTACCGAAGTCATAGCCCAGACCTAAAGTCGGACGGACTTCGCTTTTTGAATTAATTTTTCCGTTTAAAGCGCCGGTAATATTCATGCTTTTCAGGCCACCATAGCCCAAACCTGCACGCACATACCAACCTTCATCACCTGCAAAGGCGGCTGAAGTTGCCCCTAACATTGCTGCAGTAGCTACTGCAGAAAGAAGTATTTTCTTCATATTCCCCTCCCGAGGCTGCCCCTCGAAACATTGACACAATGCCCATATCAATAATTAACAGAGCACACGACTAGCGCCAGTCAGCAACGATTCCTGACCAGATTTACCATGAATACGGTATTGTGATAAAAAACACCAGTCAATTACTAGCAATTTTGTTAGAAAGTCTCTTTTGACCAAGGGTGTTGTTCAAATGCAACACGTGGTGGAAAATATGTATAAGTTCCGTAATTCAAAGCAAAATTCAGGTCTTGCCTTTTCCATTGTTTGCTTTTTCAAGTGCCCGTGTCACCGCTGGCGGCATATAGTTTTCATCATGTTTGGCCAGTACGCGATCGGCTACAAAAATACCATCCACGTTTAATTTACCTTCGGCAACGACGCCTTGCCCTTCACGAAACAAGTCCGGCAGAACTTTATCAAACTTTACCAGGACAGAATTTTCAAAATCAGTCACAAGGAACTGAACGTCCAGGCCTTCGCCGCGCTGCACGCTCCCGTTTTCTACCATGCCGCCCAGGCTGAGTTTTTTTCCAGCCTGCGGGCGCACCTCGGCGAGTTCGGTTGGGGAATAAAAATAGGCAATACTTTGCCTTAGCGCCGACATCACCAGGAATACGGCGGCGGTAAGGGCAATGGCACCAATGCCGATGGCCAACAATCTGGAATTTCGCTTAACGGGCTTCACGGTTTTTCCTGTATGACTTTATTGCTATCAGGCACATTTTATCACTTGTATAGGGCGTGTCACGCACAGCTTACATGCGGCATATTGCCATGATGGCATCAATTTGCACCAATGGAGGGTGTGTTATGGCACATTTGCCGCTAAAAGGGCGTTATGAGTGCTGAACTTGGATTCCTGTCGCTACTACTGGCCCTGGGTTGCGCCTTTTTGCAAAGTTTTGCTGCATTTCGCAGTGGCAAAGACGGGCTGCAATTGTCGATCAGCGCTTCAAGGGCGCAGGTCATAGCCGTTTTGGCGTCTTTCCTTTTTCTGGTGGCTTCTTTTATGGCGTCTGACTTTTCCGTGACCAATGTGGTTGCCAATAGTCATTCTGCCAAACCGATGTTTTATAAAATCGCGGCCAGTTGGGGCAATCATGAAGGCTCTATGTTGTTATGGGCGCTGATCCTTGCCGGTTATGGTGCCGCTTTTGCGCAATTTCAGGGTAAATCCACACCGGACAGCCGGTTTGCCATAGGGGTGCTTGGTTTACTAAGCGGCGGTGTGCTGGCTTTTATTGTATTTGCCTCAAACCCGTTTTGGCGTCAGGTGCCCGCCGCCCTGGATGGACGCGGATTGAATCCGTTACTGCAAGACCCCGGCCTGATCATACATCCGCCGCTTTTGTATATGGGCTATGTTGGTTTTGCCGTGCCTTTTGCCATGGCAGTCGGGGCACTAGCCAAAGGAAAAGTTGATGCAGACTGGGCCAGGCGCGCACGGCCCTGGATGCTGGTATCCTGGGGGTTTCTGACCTGGGGGATCGCGCTTGGCTCATGGTGGGCATATCGCGAACTTGGCTGGGGCGGATACTGGTTCTGGGACCCGACTGAAAACGCCTCGCTTTTGCCCTGGCTGGTTGGCGCGGCGCTGGTGCATTCCACCCTGGTGCTGGAACGGCGCGGCGGCTTTCCCGGCTGGACTGTTCTGTTGGCGATCATAACCTTTGCATTAAGTTTGATCGGCACGTTTATCGTGCGCTCTGGCCTGCTGACATCTGTGCATGCCTTTGCTGTGGATCCGGCCAGAGGGCTGGCAATCCTTGGGTATCTGGTGGTGGTTATTGGCAGTGCCATGGCACTCTTTGCCTGGCGTGCCAAGGCGTTTAGCGCTGATATGAAATTTACACCGGCATCACGCGAAGCCATGATACTTGTCAACAATCTGGTGATGAGCTCTGCGGCAGCCGCCATATTTCTGGGCACATTATATCCGCTTATTATTGATGCACTGGGCGCTTCACCACTTTCAGTGGGGGCTCCGTTCTTTTCCAGCACGGCGGTGCCTTTGTTTATCATTGGCATGGTGGCTATGGGGCTGGCACCTCTGGCCATGTGGCGCAAGGGCACATTAATGCAGGCACTGGGGCAAAGCCGATTTGCGCTGGGTCTGGCCTTGGCCGGACTGGCGCTAACCGCCGCCTTGAAACCGGGTAGCATTATGGGGCCATTGGCTGTGGGCTCAGCCATTTGGGTCGGTGCGGCCACCACAACATTTGGGATCAAAAGACGCCGAACCAAATGGACTCTGGATCAGTGGGCAATGGTGCTTGGCCATATTGGCCTGAGTATTGCGGTAATCGGGATGGCTGCAACCTCTTTGTTCTCCACCGAGATTAGCAAAGCGGTTAATCCTGGCGACATTACCCAATTAGGGCACGTCCATGCCCGTTTTGATGGTATTACCAGTGTGCAGGGGCCCAATTACGCGGCAGAGCGTGCACGGATCAGTATTTTGGATGAAAATGGCGAGGTGAAGCACACGCTTTATCCTGAACGCCGGTATTACCCGGCCAGTGGCATGCCCACCACAGAGGCAGCTATCCAGTCAAACCCGCTGGGTGATTTGCATGTCACCATATCTGCCCTGACCGAAAAGCAGGGGCAGCAAACCGTTATAAAAGGTTGGGCGGTACGACTGTTTTATCGGCCATTAATTGGCTGGATATGGTTTGGCGCGGCCTTAACTGGTCTTGGCAGCCTGATTGGCGGGTTGGGGATAGGCTGGCGCCGCCGCCAGATCAAGCCTGTCATTATGCAGGCAGGGGAAGCGTAATGCGCCTTGTTATTCTTCTGGTGGCGGCATTAATACTGGGCGCGGCCACAGCCCCTGAACAGCCCCTTGATGATCCGTCACTGGAGGCCCGCGCCCTTGATCTTTTCAAGGAATTACGGTGCCCGACCTGCATTGCGCAATCCATTCATGATTCCAATGCCGATATTGCCGGAGATTTACGTATAATCGTGCGTGAACAGATCGCGCAGGGAAAAACCAACGCACAAATTCGCGATTTTCTGGTGGCCCGTTATGGAGATGTGATTTTGCTACGCCCCCCGGTCAAACAAAGCACAATCGCGCTGTGGCTGGGTCCGTGGATCATTTTTCTTGTCGGTGGTTTAATTGTCTTTTTGACCATGCGCCGACACCGGGCCAATTCGGATTAAGCGGATGAACGCGGCGGCATTATTTCATCCAATTAGTTTGCGGGCGCACAATCTGGGGTGTGATCGCGGCGGGCAACCGATTTTCCGGGGGGTAAACTTCACAATTAAAGAGGGTGAGGCCCTTATCCTGCGCGGTGACAACGGGGCAGGCAAGACCAGCCTGTTGCGCCTGATTGCCGGGCTGGTGCCGATCAGTGAAGGCCAGCTAGAAGTGTTGGATGGTGACGGGTTGGAAGGTGACGGGGCGTTGCATCATAATAATGCTGCCGGCCTTGTAGCCTGGCAAGGTCATGAAGAGGCGCATAAAGCGGCATTAACGGTTACCGAAAATCTGCGCTTTTGGGCACAACTTCATAATCCCGGAGCCGACATTGGCGCGGCGCTGGAACGGGTTGGGCTGGTTTTGCTGGCGCAGATGCAGGCCGGGCAATTATCGGCGGGGCAAAAACGCCGTTTGGCGCTGGCGCGCCTGTTGATTGAGGACCAGCCCCTGTGGCTGATGGATGAACCAACGGCGGCGCTGGATGACGGGGCCACGAATATGTGCGAGGGATTGGTGGCCAATCACTTGCGCCTTGGTGGCATAGCGATCATTGCCACCCACAGTAAGTTTTCGCCAAAGGGCAAGGTTAGCGCCCTAAATTTGGTGGCCGCCTGATGAACTGGGTTACCGTATTCAAAGCGGCACTTTTGCGCGATATGGCGCTGGCCCGCCGGGGTGGTGGTGGCTGGGCACAGGCCAGTGTTTTCTTCTTTTTGTTTATTTTGCTGGCCGCCTTTGCCATCGGGCCGGAAACCCGCGCCCAGGGGCCGGTTGCTCCGGCACTGGTATGGCTGGCCGCAGTGCTCTCCAGCCAGTTATCGCTGGATCATTTGTTTCGCGCTGACAGGGAAGATGGAACGCTGGATATTTTGGTGGCCGGTGGTGCGCCTTTAAGCGCGATTGCGGCTGGAAAAACCACGGCGCACTGGCTGTCCAGCTTTGCCCCGCTGACCGTGCTATCGCCATTGGCGGCATTGATGCTGGGCGCGCCGGCAGGTGTGCTGGTGCCGCTGGTGGTTTCCCTGGCCGCCGGTGGTCCGGCCTTTGTCTTTTTTGGCGCGCTTGGGGCTGCGTTTTCCGCTGGCAGACGCGGCGGCGGTTTGTTGGTCCTGTTATTATCCGGGCCATTACTCGCCCCCCCTCTTATTTTTGGGGCCGGGGTGCTCCGCACGGGCATGATTACCGGCCCTGATCTAAAATTATTACTGGCCAGCTCCCTGATGGCCCTGGTGATCTCACCGATTGTCTGCGCCGCTGCCTTGCGTGTGCATCTGGAATGAGGTTGTAAAGAGGGTATGTTCTCATATTTTGCCAACCCTGAGCGTTTTTTGAAGCTGGCCAAATGGCTGGTGCCACCACTATGTGTGCTGGGCCTTGCGGGCATGCTGATTGGTCTGGGGGCAGGGCTGTTTGTGGCACCACCTGATTACCAGCAGGGCGATGCCGCCCGGATTATGTATGTGCATGTTCCCGCAGCCTGGTTGGGGATGTTTGCTTATGCGTTTCTGGCTTTTGCTAGCCTGATCAATTTTGTCTGGCGGCATAATCTGGCCGATGCCGCCGCCAAGGCGGCCGCCCCGATCGGGGCCGCCTTTACCTTTCTGGCGCTACTGACCGGCTCGTTATGGGGCAAACCCATGTGGGGCGCCTATTGGGTATGGGATGCACGGCTGACCTCCATGCTGGTCATGCTTTTTATGTATCTTGGTTATATAGCGGTGCGCTCCATCGTCCCCGACGAGGCCCGCGCCGCCCGTCTGGCAGCGATCATAGCCATGGTGGGGGCCATCAATCTGCCGATTATCAAGTTTTCAGTGGAATGGTGGTCTAGCCTTCATCAGACTTCCAGTGTTTTTCGCGCTGGTGGCCCTGCCATTGAATTCTCCATGTTATGGCCCCTGCTGGTGGCTGCGCTTGGCTATACCGCCTTTTTTGGCTGGCTGGTTCTTCTGCAAATGCTGACCGAGCTGGATCGGCACAAGATTGCCCGATTGCAACGCCGCCTTGCCGGTGGGCGTATTTCGCGCCCTGATGCCCCGCAACGGAGACTGGAAGATGACTGAATTGCTGGATATGGGAAAATATGGGCCATATATCTGGGGTGCTTATGGCGCTTCTCTGGTTGTGATCATTGGCCTGATGATCTGGGTGTTGGCCGAGCGCAAAGCCACAAAAACGCAATTGCGCGAACTGCTGGAGATGACCGGGAGCAAGTCGGACGCATGAGCATTTTATTTGTCATTTTGGCACTGGTTCTGGTGCTGGCTGTCATAGCCATTGCCGTTTCAGGGGCAGAAAACAAGCGATTGGCGTGGGGCAGCGCCTCGGTTTTAATGGTTCTGGTCGTCGGCGGTTACGGGGTACTTGGCCGTCCGGACCTGACAATACGCCAGGCGGCCAGTGTTGAAGTGTTGCAGGCCCGCGCGAAGGCAAAAATGGATGAAAATATGGCGCTGCTGGCGCGCAATGCTGAGGCAAGTGTTGAAAACTGGAGAGAGCTTGCCAATCAGTATTGGTCCCTTGGTGCACCGGCTAAGGCGGCTGAGGCCTTGGGGTCAGCCGCAAAAATAGCCAAATCAGCGAAAGAACGCGATGGACTTTTGGGGGCACAGGCGCAGGCGCTGGTCAGCGCCAATAACAATCGTGTTGGCAATGATGCTACCGCCATTTTCAGGCAGGTATTCGGGCGAAACCCGGATGATTTACGGGCGCTTTTTTTCCTTGGCCTTGCCGCTGAACAGGCAGGCGATGAAACGGCCATGAAGACCTATTGGAACCGGATCATGGAAATCGCACCAAAAAATGCGCCCTGGCGCGAAACCTTGACCGCGCGCATGGAACGCGCCGCCAAAGCCGATACGGCGCAGAATATGATCGATAGCATGGTTGCCCGCCTTGAAACCCGGCTGAAAAACAAAGGCGGAACGGCGCAGGAATGGGCGCAATTGGGCAAATCCTATGTGGTGCTTGGTCGTCTGGATGAAGCGGTTCTGGCCTATAAAAAAGCGGTTGCACTGGCCCCGAACGATGAAAATATCAAGCGCGCTTTTGAGGCAGTCGCGGCACAGGCACCATAAATCATGTGCGCGAATTATGGCTATGGCCAGCCGTTAAGCTGGGTCACTTTATGTGATTTGGCAGGGGTAATGGTGGACGCTGGCGCGCTAAACCTGCCACCGGCAGAGCGGTTTTTTCCAGGCACAATGGCCCCGATTGTGCTCGCCACGCCACAGGGGCGTATTGTCCGGCGCATGTATTGGGGGCTGGCGCCGCCATTTTGGAACAAGCCGTTGGAAGAAAAGCGCTTTCCAACATTTAACTATAACAGTCGGGCGGCTGACTGGTTGGAAAAGCCCAGTTTTCGTGACGCCATTCGTCACCGGCGCTGTATTATTCCGGCAACGTATTTTATCGAATATTCCGGCCCTAAAGGCGCAAAACAGGCCATAGCTTTTGGCCGACAGAATAGCGCGCCTTTTGCCATGGCCGGGGTGTGGAGCAAATGGGAGGGGCTGCACAAAGGCGAAGCCACCCGTCTGAACACGTTTTCCATGCTGACCACGGATGCCAATGCGGTGGTTAAGCCCGTGCATCCCAAGGCCATGCCGGTCCTGCTGGACTGGGGCGATATTGGCGCATGGATGCAAGGCCCGTTTGAGGAGGCGATAAAACTCGCCCGCCCATGCCCGGATGATGTTCTGG
>JAJFFP010000048.1 GCA_021776595.1 Robiginitomaculum sp.
GCTCCGCAGCTCATAGACCGTGATATGCTCGTTATCTTTGTCATTGAGCAAATGCGTTGCGAGCTGTCCGGCCCCGCTTCTTTGTGAGCCCTTGAGGATCATAAGCGATACCTCCGCTCATCAAGCGAGACGCGGGCAAAGCTCTGTGAAGTGGATTCACCGCGTTTGTGCTTTTCATCCGTGCGCATGCCCAGCGCCCGCATCAAAAGCAGGCGCATAGTGCGAATGTCATCACCGGCGCGGGAAATGTCGCGCTTGGTTTCAAAATCAAAATACAGCGTGCCGGAATTGGCCGATTTAGCGAGCTGGTTCAGATTATTGGACAGCCGTGAAGCACCCATACAGGCCAGCAATTCTGCTAAGGCTTTATGGTCTTTTACCGGAGCTTTGCCGCGTTTATGTCTAGGCTTGTATCCAGCTCCAAAAAGGCGCGATTTGATAAACGCCCCCATGGGCATGCCAGCGGATTGTTGTTCCAGCCAGGCACGCTCCTCAAAGGTTAGCCTTAGTGAAAACGGTGCTTCTCTCTTGCCGTAGCTTTTCTTGTCCATCGTCTGCTTCTCCAGCCGACGAAAAAACCTGATAGCCCACGCAAAAGCGCTCTGATTTATCTAGTTAAATCAGAGGTTTGCGCGTTTATGCGGCTATGGGTTAAATCGTAAGCGTTAAAAAGCAGGCTCAGTTGGCTCGTAGCCCCCGCAACCAACCCGGAATTCATTACACTTTACTAATCAACTATTTAAATAGCGCAATTTGATTCATTTCAGGTTAATGGCTGTAAATCAACAATGAGATTATCACCCTGACGGGAACGATCTGGCTCTGTATGGTTTCATAGGCAATGCCAGATCAGACGTCACTGTCATGGTCATTATTGTTTGGGCTGGAAGATCAACCAGAATATTTACCTCCAGGAATTTCCAATTAAGGGTGCGGCACTCGTGAACTAAACCGGGCAGGGCAGATTTAATATTTCACCCGGAGGGGGCGCGTACTTCAAAACTGATTTGGTCCAGAATGTTACCGGTTTTATCACGAAGAACGAGATTGTGCCTGCCCGGTGTGGGTTGCCAAAGTGCGTCCATATTCAATGGGGTAGCATCCATCGTTAAGACCATGTTGGGTTTATTGCCCACAATAGAAAAGGCGATGAGCTGATACTTGGGCGGAATGTCCGGGTCCAGCGCCAGAATGGCCCCTGGGGCAGGGCGCACAATACGTGCGCGTTGGGCCTTGATGGAGATCGGCCGAATATGGCTAAGCTGGGTTCCCTTCAGGAATACCTCGCGGCGCGGCGGCCCTTGAGCGCTTGGGTAGTCGACAAGGGATGCAATAACTGAATCAGGCATTACGGGCGGTATCGATGGCCTTCTTTGGTGCAACATGGTCATCATGTCATGCCAAAGCGGCGCAGCACCGGAAACCCCGGAAACGCCGTGCATGGGATCGCCTTCAAAATTGCCAACCCAGATGCCGACAGTGTAATCGTGGCTATAGCCAATGCACCAATTGTCACGCATGGCTTTGGAGGTGCCTGTTTTTACCGCGCTCCAAAACGGTGTGTTGAGATTATTGGAAAGGCCAAAGGTGATAAGACGGGCCGAGCGATCGCTCAGCATTGAGGAGACAATATAGGCCACGCTTTCTGGTAAAACCTGTCGCGGTTTTATATTGGGATCGCCGGCTTTGAGGCGTAACGGGCTGGCTTTGCCGCCATTGGCCAGTGTGCGATAGGCATTTACCTGTTCAGCCAGGCTGACTTCGGCGGAACCAAGCGCCAGCGAAAAACCATAATAGTCGCCATCGCGGGTAATGTTGGCATAGCCCAGATCATACAAACGCTCGCGAAACGGCTCTACGCCTGTGAGTAGCAAGGTGCGCACCGCTGGTATATTTAAGGAATTACCAAGGGCAGTGCGGGCGCTGACCAGCCCTTTATAACCGTGATCATAATTTTGCGGCACATATAGCCCGCCGGCCGTTTCCAGATGAATGGGGGCATCATTCAACAGCGATGCAGCGGTTAAATAGCGCCGTTCCAGCGCCAAAGCATAGAGGTGTGGCTTTAGCGTAGACCCGGCCTGACGGTGAGCGCGCACCCCATCCACATGGGGCGACCGTGAAGTTATCGGGTTGGACCCCACCCAGGCGAGCACATTACCGGTGGCATTTTCCACTACCAATATGGCACCATCACGCACATTACGGTGCGACAGGGCCGAGAGTTGCCGGGCCAGGGCTTCACTGGCAAAACGCTGGATGTTGATGTCAAGCGTGGTGTTAATACTGGTATTGCTGCCGGTGCCAGTGCCCAGCAGACGGGCGGCCAGATGCGGGGCTAATGACGGGGCCTGCGGTGCTTTTTCGGCTTTGGCAATGATGGTCTGCATGGCGGATTTGGGGCCATTACAGGGTGCTGTATTGGACAAGGCGCAAACGCGACTGAAAAGGCGTGCGGGTTTGGCATTGGGGGCAGGTAGAAGCGCGGCCAGCGCCAGGCTTTCATCTTGGGTCAAGCCCTGTGTGGTTTTGCCAAAGAGCTGACTGGCTGCCGCCGAAATGCCTTCGATTTCTCCGCGATAGCTTAGAAGGTTCAGATAACTCTCAAAAATCTGCTCTTTGCTCCAATGCCGTTCCAGTGTGTGGGCAAAGCGGGCCTGGCGCAGCTTTGTGCGCAAGGTGCGCCGGGCAGGTGAGTTTTGCTGGCGGGCCTGCAAAAGGGTGGCCAATTGCATGGAAATGGTGCTGGCACCGCGTAAGGGCCGGTTCCGGGCATTATTCAGGGCGGCGGCAAAAACGCTGTGCCAGTCAATGCCATGATGTCGGTAAAACCGCTTGTCCTCGGCCTCAATGACGGCATTTAACAGCGCCGGTGAAACCTGGCGCAGCGCTGCCCATTGCCCACGGCGCATGGAAAAATCCGTGCGACGCACATGCAGGACATGGCCATTTCGGTCAAGAAGGGCAGAGCGTGAAGGTTGCCAGCCTTCCCGAACTTCCCTGTAGGATGGCACCGGGCCGGGGGCGCTCCAAACCATCAGGGCAATAATGCTTGCCAGTAAAATGGCAATCAGCGCAATACCGGTTTTAACCCTCATGGGCGCGCTGTCTCTACGCTCAATGGTTTGATCGGTAACTCACCAAACATTTCAGGGGCATACATCGCCTCTACATGAGTTGGTGGCAGGTTGAAATCACCTTTTGTATTCAGGCGCAAGGTGTATTCCAGGCTAAATTTACCTTTGGGAACATAACGGTAAAACGCCTGATAGGCATCAAAACGACGTTCTTCGAACACTGGCCAGGCCATACCGCTATTGCGTTCTCCCTGATTGAGCAGGGCAGAATCGCCGCCCAGTCCACCGCCCAGAATTTGTGCGCCTGCGGGCACCGGGTCATTGATCACGACCCAGGTCATATCGGCCTGTGCATCAATTTCAAGTTTGATACGCACCACATCGCCGACGTGCCATTTGCCCGGTGAGGCCTGGCTGATTGGGGTGAGGGTGCGCGTAATGGCATAGCCAGATGAAAAGGGTTTACGCAGGGGAATGGCCGCCTTGGCGGTCACAAAGGCCCAAGGTGCACCTTGACCTAGATGGGTGAGGCCAAGGCTTTGCTGTCCATCCTGCCAGGGAAAAGCAAAGGTGAGGGTTTTGCTCTCTTCCCAGGATTTGGTTTTTATGGATTTGCCCAATTGCGCCCGGCTTTGCCCGGTCACTTTGGTTTTCTCAAAGCGGGTCGAAAATTCGCGCATTGCCAACGCGCCCCAGGCATTTCCCGTGGTGGTGCGCCAATGCCCGTTTTGTTGGCGGCCAAGCAGACCGCGGGCCATGCGCGCCATATCCGCTTTCCAGAGGGGTGCATCGTTAAGGCTGATCAAGGCTCTGGCGGCATTGGTATCGGCAGAGATCATAAGCCACCAGAGATTGTCACTGCGTTCTGTGGAAAAGCCCATATGGGTGCCCTGAAAATTGAGCCGGGAACGCAATATCTGTTTGGCGTGCTCAATATTTTCCCGCCTGGTTTTGATGCTGGACATACGTTTGTTGATGTTCATCCAGTCCAGCACCGCCGATGTGGGCAACAGGTTTGGATCAATGCTAAGACTGGTCAGCATTTGTGCATTGGCTTTGCCATACCGGGAAAGGGCGGCAATAGCCGCCAGTTTGCGCACGGTCAGGTCGGCGGTATTCAAAGGTGAGCCACGATGGATTTTACCGGCCACAAATGCCTGTAAGGCCCGCTGCATTTGCGCAAGCTGGTTGTCCGGTATTTCCCATCCGGCCTGGTCAGAAATAGCCAGAACATAGGCGGTCAGCGTATCACTGCCGCGCAGGTAACTGGATGGGAAATATTTCAACAGGCCATCTTCATCAAGATAGGCCGGTATTGAGCGCATCAACGCGGTCCAGCGCGCCTCATCATCCAGTGAAATGGCTATGGAGGTGCGTTGTTCGAAACAGCGATAGGGATAGCGGCTCATGTAACCACGAACCCCGGCCAGATCGCCGCCCAGTGTGCTTTGCAGGCGAATATCAACGCCGCCACGCCCTGGAACGGCATCATCGGGGCGCGCCACATCAAGCGACCATGGCGTATCTAGCTGACGCAAGGTGGATTGAAAAACGCGCACCGGAACGGCTGGCTTTACATCCTGACTGACGGTGATGCTGTCTGTGGCCTTGCCACTATTGCCGGAAACACCAATCGACCACTCAAGGCGGGAAATATCAAATGGCACCAGAATATCCCAGCTAATATTGCGAGCCTGGCCCGCCGGGATGGAAAGTTTTTGCTCCGTAAGGGGTCCAAGACCGGAAACACTGCCGCCCACCAGAACATCCATGGGGTCATCCGAGGCATTACGGATGGTAAAAATGGCACCAAAGCGATCATTTTCGCGCACCAGTTTTGGCAGGCCGGACAGGACCTGCAGATCTTGCGTGGTGGTAATTTTACCAGACCCGGTGCCAAAAAGATTAAGTCCGCCCTCGGCAATGGCGACAATACGAAATGCGCTTAGACTGTCATTCAAGGGAAATGAAACCTGCGCCATACCGTTTTCATCAAGGATTACGCTGCCTTTCCACAAAAGCAGGGTGTCAAAAAGTTGTCTTGAATTTTGTCGGCCACCACCACCGCCATGGGCTACGGCTTTACGACCAATATGACGCTTGCCAACGATTTGCATTTGCGCCGTTGAGGTCAGCACTTCAAGATCGCGCTCATCCATCATCGCACCCAGCAAATCCCAAGAAGTATTGGGGGAGAGTTGCAACAATGCCTCATCCACAACGGCCAATGCAATTTCTGAACCTGCGGGCAGGGCAGCACCATCGGCCCGCGAGACTTTGATTATGACGGTTGCGGTTTCACGAATTTGATAAACGGATTTATCGGTGGCGACATTGACATGCAGACGATGGGCATTCCACCCCACCCGCATATTGGCCAGACCAAGGCGGTATGCCGGTTTGGCCAGATCAATCAGGGCCGTGGCCCGGCCACCATCGCGCGACAACCAGGGCAGGTCGTGCCTGCGGGCAAAGTCGGCAAGCCAGCTCTGCCAAGGGGCGACACGGCCACGCACCGCCAGAACCGATATATAGACATTGGGGGCATATTGCGCCTTCACCGGCACCTTGATGACCGGGCTTTTACCGGAGATGGTCGTAATAAAGTGATCGATAACGCCTTCGCGTTCTATGGTGACAAGAGCGGTGGCCTTGCGAAACGGGCTGCGCACCTGCACTTTTGCTGTATCACCGCCATTATATTCGGTGTTTTCAATCAGCAAATCCATGCGGTCGCCATCGGTGCCGGAAAACCACCAGTCATCATCGCCAGCCACCCAAATGCTGGTGGTGGCGCGCGAAACATTGCCATTTTTATCGTGCACACTGGCTTGTAAAATTACTTCGCCAGACTGGCCGGGGGCCAATGTGCAGGTAAATTTTCCGCTTCTTCCCGCTTTGCCGGTGCAACTGGCCTCCAGGGTCTCGATCCGGGTGACGTTTTCATAGGAGTAAAATCCGCCGATCAGACGTTTGCGGTAAGAATAGTTTTTGCGGGCAAAGGCTTTAACCTCAATGGCTGTGCCGGGCGCTGGTTTGCCATCAACATTCAGAGCCACCATATGCAACTTTAACTTATCAATGCTGGCCGCCCACCCTTCGGTTTTAATGCCCACCACATTTGCTGCAGGCCACAGATCAAATCGTGTGGCCTTGGTCAAGATTTGTCCGCTGGCATCCCTGTATTCCAGCTCTGCAGTCAGCGTATTATGAGAAGTGATGGCGGGCAGTTTGTCGAGGGTCAGGCGTAGCGCGCCATCACCATCCAAAGTGGCAGGGATGAGGCTGGTTATCGGCCGGTTACCATCGTCCTCGCCTTGCCCTGTAGAGCTGGTTTGCGGGTTTAGTTTTTCTGCATCAAAGCGATAATCGTCATAATCATTAAATTGCGCCGGGGTCGGGCGCGCAATGGTGCGCACCTTGACTGGCAACCCGGATGCCCCGCCGCCAGAAAGGTATCGCACCATTATATTCAGCGGCAATTCGCTGACATTCACCAATGGCGTTTTGGGGCCTTGCACAATAGCTTCCATGGTTGGCAGGCGAAATTCCTCCACCCGGAAGCTGCCAGCACTTTGCCACACACCATGTTGTTTGACATAAACCGAATAGCGGCCAAGGCGCGCATCTTTTGGGGTGACATACTGGCTTAGCGCACGGCCATTTTTATTGAACTCAATGGGAAATTCCACGTCCTGACCACTGGTTTCATGGCTGATCCGGACCATGCTTTTGCGCGTAAAGCCGGGCGGCAAGGCAAAACCATTGACGCTATGGCGGCGGACATAATGTTTCATGGAAATGGTTTCGCCGGCGCACAACAAGGTGCGACCAAACACGGTGTGTGCCATATCCGCCTGCCATTCGCTGCCCTGTGGCAGGTCAAAATCATAAGGGGCAATGCCGTCATTCCATTCGCTTAATGTAAAGCTGAAATCATCGCCCTTGGCGGCGCTAATCACTAAAGAATGGTTTTTATCGCCATAGCAACTTCCCCAGCTTCGCGGCGCATCCAAAATGGCATCAATGCGGGCAGTGCCATCCTTGCCGGTGGTGCCATTCCACAAGGGTTTTTTAGTGCAGGTATCACCAATGCTGACTTTTGCATCGCTGACAGGTTTGCCGGTATCCAGCGCCGTAACCCATATGAGCGAGCCTTCACGCCCCCATTGAAAATGAACGACCATATTCGTAACCAGCGCCGTGGTGGAAACATAGCGTGAGGCTTTACGGCCAAGCAGAGCTTCACCCAATGCCCGGCTTTTCAACTCAACCGCGTAAAACCCCGGTTTTTTCAAGGGAATGCCAATAACCTCAAAGGCTTTCTCACCCGCCGGTCGCGGAATATCAAAGTCTTGAGTCTTGGTGCTTTTTGCAAATATCGATTGCGCACCAGTGGTGTTTTGGTAAGTGGAACTTCCATCTTTATTTTTTATCCATTTGCCGCGCCAGCGACCGGCTTCCTTGGCGCGATCCATCCATTTCAGCATGGCAAATACGTCCTGGGCGCGGTGCACCTGCGCGGAAACTTCTCCATCTGGCACGGCTTTCATTTTGGCGGCAATCGCCGGTTCAATATTGCGCACCGTGACTGGCAAAACCGCGCCCGCCCGGCTTTCTATAATACCAAATTCACTGGCAAATTTGATCAGCGGTGGAAACGCATCCGTGCGCACACTAAGCGGAAAACGCCCGGCGTTTTGCAAAGTTCGCCCGGTATCATCAACCAGCCCTGGCGGCAGCTCCAGTGTATAATTGCTATTGGGTGCAAAGGCGGCCTTTAAGGTCACACCGTAGGTGGTGGGCGCATCCTTATCATCGATGGTAACAGGCTGGCGTTGGCCCGCATTGTCGGCCAGTATTATTTTTGCTGCCGTTTCGGCGAGGATCGGCGCGCTGAAGCGTAAACGCATGTCCATCATCGGCAGGCAGGGGGCTTCGGCATTTGTGCGCTGGCAAGAAAAACGGGCCGTAAAGGCCGGGCGTGTGCGAAAGCGGTAATTCTGATCTTGCGCAGTGGCAAGGCCGGATGGTGCGGCTATGCCCTTGCCCCATACCAGTGAAAGCCGGGTTGCCGGTGGCAAGGTGCGCTGGCAACGCAAAACGGTGATTGCGTTTTCGCGTTCGGCGCGGCTTTCGCCCTCATCGGCGAGGCTGTTATAGCGATAGCCCATTGTGCGCAAAGTTTGCAGGGCGGCTTCACGTTCTTCCGCTTCAAGAACGATAACGGGTATTTGCTCGCCTATGCCTTCCACCGCGCAATAGGCATGTTCCGCCACCGAGGCGGCAATTGCAGGCGCATCAAGGCCCAGGAAAAACATCTGGTTTTCGTCGATGGAGGAGGAGCCTTTATACGGCGCGCTGGTATGAATAGCGGGTCCGCCGGTGTTGAAATGGTATGATTTTTTGCCCGAAACGCGAGCGCCATCCAGGTTTTTCAGATCGGCTTTGAGTGTAAAGCTACAGCGTAAACCTCCGGGCAGGTCGTGTGCAAAATCATACACCCAATTGCGCCCGTCCGCCCATCGCCCGGTGCCTGGGGCAGCACAATCAATGTCAAAGGGGTCCGGTTGTCTTGGGTCGCCAAGACTGGTCATGGGGGTAGAGAAACGCACCGCGACCTGCCGGACGTTTTTGACGGTGCCTTGCGGCGAGAACACTTCCACTCTTGGGCCAGCGGCTGCCAATGCAGCGCCTGATATGAATGGCGTTGCGGATAATGCCGCCAGTATAATGATGAAAAACCTAAGCGTGTATTTGCGCATTTGCGACCCCTGATGCGTCCCCCCGGACGGCTTTGTGCCTGCACACTGTGCCGACAATGTGGTGGCCTCGCGGCCATATTCGTTCAGTTTAGCACCTTTCCACAAAAGAAGCAGGGGGGTATCGTGCGGGGAATATCAAAATTGTCTTTTCGACCCTCAGGCGCACAAAACCCGTGTAATATAAGCGCAATGGAAACAAGCAGAGCATGACAAAACAAGACTTTTACCAGCATTTGCGAGAAGAACTTACCGCCATAGATGAAGCTGGATTGACCAAGGCAGAGCGCACCATCATCTCGCCGCAAGGGGCGCAAATTGATGTGGATACGGGCCATGTGCCGCATCATGTGCTTAACTTTTGTGCCAATAACTACCTTGGCCTGGCCGATTCGCCAGCGCTGATTGCGGCGGCCAAACAATCACTGGATACGCACGGGTTTGGTATGGCTTCGGTGCGCTTTATCTGTGGCACCCAAAGCATTCACCATGAACTGGAGGCTGCATTAAGCGCATTTTTCGGCAAAGAGGACAGCTTGCTTTATGTGGCTTGTTTTGATGCCAATGGCGGTCTGTTCGAGCCTCTGTTCGGGCCAGAGGACGCGATCATCTCGGATGCGCTGAACCATGCCTCGATCATTGATGGTATCCGGCTTTGCTAGGCCAAGCGCTATCGCTATGCCAATAATGATATGGGTGATCTTGAAGCCCAGCTTAAAGCCGCGAAGGTCGCCGGGGCGCGCCATACCATTATCGCTACCGACGGGGTGTTTTCCATGGACGGCATTATCGCCAATTTGCGCGGTATATGTGATCTGGCAGATCGCTATGGGGCGCTGGTGATGGTCGATGACAGCCATGCCACCGGCTTTATGGGTGAAACCGGTCGCGGCACACCAGAGCATTGCGGCGTGATGGAGCGGGTAGATATTCTCACCGGCACACTGGGCAAGGCGTTGGGCGGTGCGGCGGGGGGCTATGTCTCTGGCCGCAAAGAGGTTCTGGACATGTTGCGTCAGCGTTCGCGGCCTTATCTTTTTTCCAACGCCCTGCCGCCCATGTTGTGCTCGGCGGCGCTAAAAGCACTGGAACTGGTGGATCAGGGAGCGAGTTTAAGGGCGCGCCTGTTTGCTAACGCCAAACGCTTTCGGTCAGGCATGGCGGCGGTCGGATTTACCCTCACCCCAGGCGAGCACCCGATTATCCCGGTTATGTTGGGGGATGCCAAACTGGCACAGGATATGGCCGCACAAATGCTGGGTGAGGGGGTTTATGTTACCGGCTTTTCTTTTCCGGTGGTGCCACGGGGGCAGGCCCGTATCCGCACCCAAATGTCGGCGGCGCATACACCAGAACAAATTGATTTTACGGTGGATGCGTTTACCCGCGTGGGCAAAAAACTGGGGGTGATCACATGAAGGCGCTGGTCAAGGCCAAGCCGGAGCCTGGCATCTGGATGCAGAACATGCCCATGCCGGAGATGGGCGTCGATGATGTGCTCATCAAAATCAAAAAAACTGCGATTTGCGGCACCGATATTCATATTTATAACTGGGATGAATGGTCGCAAGCCAACGTGCCTGTGCCGCTGATTACCGGCCATGAATTTATGGGCGAAATTGCTGAACTGGGCAGTAATGTCGCTCGCCATAAAATCGGCCTTCGGGTGTCGGGCGAGGGGCATATTGTTGGTGATCGCTCCCGCGCTGCCCGTGAGGGAAAATGGCACTTATCGCCAGATACCAAAGGCGTTGGCGTAAATAGGCCGGGGGCGTTTGCTGAATATCTGGCTATTCCGGCGTTTAATGTGGTGCCGCTGCCAGAGCATGTCAGTGATGATGTAGCCGCCATTTTGGACCCCCTTGGCAATGCCACTCATGCGGCGCTTACCTTTGATCTGGTGGGTGAAGATGTGCTCATTACCGGGGCCGGGCCCATTGGTGCCATGGCCGGGGCCATTGCCCGCCACGCCGGGGCGCGCCACGTGGTGATCACCGATATTAATGCGCACCGGCTGGCACTGGCCGGCAATCTGGCCGATGTGCGCCCGGTTAATGTTGCCAAAGAGGATTTGACCGACGTCATGCACGCGCTTGGCATGACCGAGGGCTTTGATGTGGGGCTGGAGATGTCGGGCGCTGGCCCGGCCTTTACGCAAATGGTCGATACCATGGTGATGGGCGGCAAAATCGCGCTTCTGGGTATTCCACCTGGCGAAACCTCGGTGCGCTGGTCCACGGTGATCACCAAGGCGCTGACCATTCAGGCCATATATGGCCGCCGGATGTTTGAAACCTGGTATAAAATGCTGGCCATGCTGGGATCTGGGCTGAATGTGGATAAAATTATCACCCATCATTTCCCCATTGATGAGTTTCAGGCTGGTTTTGATGCTATGGGCAGTGGCAAATCCGGGAAAGTGATATTGGATTGGTGGTGAGATTCTTTGTAAGGAGAAGCGGTTATTGTGTCTTTAATGCCCTATTTATAATTTCTAACAAATGTTCTAATTCATTCTTGACCGCATTAAGTGCCTTTGTTGATTCAGTGCTACCTTTACCTGATAAATATGGGCCAGGTGGAGGTAGGTCTTCGTGAATTGGTTCAATACCGCTAAAGGTATTTCCAGTACTTATCTCGGCTATTCTTCCACCGTTCACCCCAAACCAAGAGGCAATATCGTGTTGCCGATCACCTCTACTAATCATTCCTTTTACGATGGCTGCATCATGCTGCGTTAAATGTATTCCAGAGGAGGCCGCTTTTACCATTTTTCTCTCCTATTAGGTTTTTATATGGTTTTGTATTCATAAACCCTATTGTTGCTTTGCCGCAATATTTTTTTTTCCAGACGAACCATGCAAAATCCTTTGTGCCGTTCCCAACTTTTACTCCAGCTTTAATTACAGCACCGGGAGGCATAGAGGGGCGGGGAGAAATTGAATAATATTTTTTTAATGGAGAGCTAGGCAACCAATCTCGTTTTTGAGAAAATCCAGAAAGCCATACCATTGGCAAAATCATGGCGACTTTTCCCCCATTCGGGGTGATTTCTAAACTTCGTCGCACAAACTTTTCAGCTAATCCAAATGGAGGATTGGAAACAATGTTATTAAAAGGTTTGGTTGTTGTATTTGTTAAAAAGTTCAAAGCTTGTTCGCAATATTCATTACGGTTAACGAGATCAGTCCCATGGGCTTCTATTCCTGCGTTTCGCGCCGATTCAACAATTCTGCCTATCCCACATGCGGGGTCCCAAACGGGTCCTTCAAATGTTTCAAGGTCAAACAAAGCAAGCGAGCATTCATGAGGCTCCACATACCAATCGTGTGGATCTCTGTCCCAGATATGGGATTTTTTTATTTTAGTTATAGCCATATCATTTAGATCAGGCTGTTCGGCTTTCTGAAAGGTTAATTGCTCTCACCCTAACCCCCTCCCCAAGGGGGAAGAAATTCGCACTGTGTTTGTTTGTAACGTCCTCTCCCGTTGGGAGAGGAATGAGGTGAGGGGATAAGGCTTGGGTCTGGGTTTTATCTCACAAGCCCCTCACCCTAACCCTCTCCCCAAGGAGAGGGGAAAAACGACGGCACGTTGCGCGGCACGTCGAAAACGCCCCCCCAACGTGTCACCCCGGAAATTTCGTCAGAAATGATCCGGGGGCTATTGTGAAAATAAAAGCACAATGGATACCGGAAAAGCATATGCTTTTCCGGTATGACAGCAATGTATGTTAGGATCATATTATTCAAAACGCCGGAGCCAATATGAGCCATCAGAAAACCCTCTATATCGCAGCCAAAGCCGTGATGAAAAATGCCCATGCGCCGTATTCAAATTATCATGTGGGTGCGGCAGTGCTGGCCGATGATGGTCTGGTATATGTCGGCACCAATGTAGAAAATGCGTCTTATCCAGAGGGCTGGTGCGCGGAGACTTCGGCCATTGCGGCCATGGTGGCGGCCGGAGCAAAACGCATTGCCGAGGTCTGTGTGGTGACCAAAAGCAATCCGCCCGGCACACCTTGCGGCGGCTGTCGTCAGCGCTTGTCGGAATTTGCCGGCGCGGATACACCGGTGCATGTTTCCAATCTGGATGGTGTTTCGCATACATGGCGGATGGACGAATTATTGCCCGGTGCCTTCAAACTCAAGGACTTAAAATGAGCACAGAAATTGATAAAGCCGCCGATTATATCCGCGAACGCATTGGTGAACAAAAACGTCTGGCCATTGTGCTAGGGTCCGGGCTGGGTGATCTGGCAGGTGCGTTGCAAGACCCAGTTAAAATACCTTATCAGGACATTCCGGGATTTCCGGTCTCCGGTGTGGCATCTCATGCCGGGGCCTTGATCGCCGGGCATATTGATGGCGCGCCGCTTTTGCTGCTGGCCGGACGGGCGCATTATTATGAACATGGCAATGCCAGTGCTATGGCCGTGCCAATCAGAACCTTAAAAGCCCTGGAGGTAGAGACTCTGATCCTGACCAATGCGGCGGGCAGTTTGCGCAAGGATGTGCCGCCAGGTTCGGCCTCAATGATTACCGATCACATAAACTTTTCAGGTGTTAACCCACTCATCGGTGCCGAGGGCAATGAGCGCTTCGTTGATTTGTGTGATGCCTATGACCCGGCTTTGCGTGAACGCATCAAGACAGCCGCCAAAACCTCTGGCGCGACACTGCACGAGGGCGTGTATGTCTGGTTTTCCGGACCGAGCTTTGAAACACCGGCGGAAATTCGCGCCACACGGGTGCTGGGCGGTGATCTGGTGGGTATGTCTACCGTTCCTGAAGTCATTCTGGCCCGTCATGCGGGTTTGCGTGTAGGGGCAGTCTCCCTGATCACCAATTATGGTGCCGGCATGGAAAGCGAGACGCTAAGCCATGCCATGACCATGCGCGTTGCCGCCACCGGTGCAGAAAATATAATGAAATTATTTAAGTCCATTATCGCTGATCTGCATGAAAATCCGCTTTAGCAAATGACTTGACCGTATGGTCAAGTTGGGGCTATTCGCATTCGGGTAAATATGTAATGATGCAGCATAAAAGGGCTGTGCGATCATCGTGCACTATAAAGGATAATTTCATGGGTGCGCAAATTCATCATCTGGCTTCTAACCAGCGTAACCCCGGCGTTTCGTTTCGCCCAGACTGGGTTGAAAATATCAGGGTTAACCGTTCAGCGGTCGAGCGTCGTATTTCCACACTGGCGGCACGGCGCACGGTAAAGAAAGAATGGCAGGCCGCCTGGCTGCTCAAAGCCATATCCCTGATCGATCTGACCACGCTTTCGGGCGATGATACACCGGGCCGGGTGCAGCGCCTGTGTGCCAAGGCGCGCCAGCCCGTGCGTGACGATCTCTTGGTCGCACTGGGTATGCAAAACGAACATCTGACCACTGGCGCTGTGTGCGTTTATCATGAAATGGTGCCTGTGGCGGTTAAAGCGCTTGAGGGGTCAGGCATTCCTGTGGCAGCGGTTTCCACCGGCTTTCCGGCTGGCCTGTCACCACTTGAAACCCGATTGGCTGAAATCCATGCCTCGGTGGCCGCCGGTGCCAGTGAGATCGATATTGTGATCAGCCGCCGTTATGTGCTGACCGCCAACTGGCAGGCGCTTTATGACGAAGTAGCCGCCTATCGCGAGGCCTGCGGGGAAGCGCATCTTAAAACAATTTTGGCCACCGGTCAGCTTGGTTCAATGACCAAAGTCGCCAAGGCCTCGATGATTTGCATGATGGCCGGTGCGGATTTTATTAAAACCTCCACTGGCATGGAAAAAGTCAATGCTACCCAGCCGGTAAGTCTGATCATGATGCGCATGATCCGCGAATATTTGCACCAGACCGGCTATAAAATCGGCTTTAAGCCGGCGGGTGGAATATCGAACGCCAAAACCGCTCTGCAATATATGGTGCTGGCCAAAGAAGAGCTGGGCAATGACTGGTTGCAGCCGGATTTGCTACGCTTTGGCGCGTCCAGCTTGCTGGGGGATATTGAGCGCCAGCTTGAACATTTTGTTACCGGCCATTACAGCGCCGCCAACCGCCACCCAATGGGCTAGGATTACGATCATGAGCGTTGCTGAAATTTTTGAAAACATGGATTATGGCCCGGCACCCGAAGATGCCTCTTACGTGCGCGACTGGTTAAAGGCACACAAGGATGGTTTTTCGCATTATATTGGCGGTGCATGGGTGCAACCTTCACCCAAGGCGTATTTTGATGACATCAATCCCGCAGATGGCCAGGTGTTGGCCAAAATTGCCACGGGTTCAAAACGTGATGTGGATGCCGCAGTAAAAGCTGCGGCATCGGCGCAAATAGAATGGGCAGCGTTGAGTGGTCATCAACGGGCAAAATATCTATACGCACTAGCGCGCCTGATCCAGAAAAACAGCCGTTTTATTGCGGTGCTGGAAAGCCTGGATAACGGCAAGACCCTGCGCGAGACCCGTGACATTGATATTCCGCTGGCGGCGCGGCATTTTTATTATCACGCAGGTTGGGCGCAATTGCTGGAGCAGGAATTACCGGGTTATGCGCCACTTGGCGTGGTAGGCCAGATCATCCCGTGGAATTTTCCCTTTTTGATGCTGTCATGGAAAATTGCCCCGGCTCTGGCGGCGGGTAATGCGGTGGTGTTAAAACCGGCAGAGTTTACTTCTTTGACGGCGCTTTTCTTTGCCAGGCTTTGCGAGGAGGCGGGTCTGCCTGCCGGTGTGATCAATATAGTCACCGGGGCCGGCGAAACCGGCGCAGCGCTGGTCGAGCATTCAGGCGTAGCCAAGATCGCCTTTACAGGATCAACCGAAGTCGGCAGGATTATTCGTGCAACAACAGCAGGTTCAGGCAAAAAACTCACGTTAGAACTTGGTGGCAAGTCACCCTTTATCGTATTCGAGGATGCGGATCTGGATAGTGCTGTTGAGGGGCTGGTGGATGCCATCTGGTTTAATCAGGGGCAGGTGTGTTGCGCCGGCTCGCGGCTTTTGATCGAAGAAGGTGTGGCCGATACCATCATTGCCAAAATCAAGGAAAGGCTGTCGCATTTTCGCATTGGCAATCCATTGGATAAAGCCATGGATATGGGCGCGATCATCGACCCCACCCAGTGCGAACGCATTGATAAACTTGTCAAACAGGGCGTAGCCGAAGGGGCAGAGCTTTGGCAGCCGGACGTGGGTATGCCCAAAGGTGGCTGTTTTTACCCGCCAACGCTGCTCACCAATGTCAGCCCGGCTAATATCGCCGTGCGTGAGGAAATCTTTGGCCCGGTGCTGACCGTGATGAGCTTTCGCTCACTTGATGATGCGGTGGCGCTGGCCAATAACAGCCGTTATGGGCTGGCCAGTTCAATCTGGTCGGAAAACATCAACCGGGCGTTGGAAACTGCATCGCAGATCAAGGCCGGGGTGGTCTGGGTTAATAGTGCCAATCAATTTGATGCAGCCTGTGGTTTTGGTGGCTATCGCGAGAGCGGGTTTGGCCGCGAAGGCGGACGCGAGGGCATGTTTGAATACCTCAAACCCAAAAACGACTGGTCGGCCAAGGGTGATGTGGTCATAGACCCGCCAGAGGCCATTGGTAAGACAAAGCCATCCGGGCTTGCCACCGTCGATCGCACCCCCAAAATGTATATTGGCGGCAAACAGGCACGACCCGATGGCGGCAACACTTCAAAGATTTTGAACCATAAGGGCGAGATTGCCGGGCGCGTTGGTGCCGGTAATCGCAAGGATATTCGTAATGCCGTAGAGGCAGCGTTCAAAAACACCTGCTGGGCCGGACGTAGCGCTTATAACCGGGCACAAATCCTCTATTACATTGCTGAGAATCTAGGCATTCGCGCGGGCGAATTTACCGAACGACTGCGCGATTTGACCGGGGTTAGCAAGGCCAAAGCCGCTGCCGAGGTTGAGGCTTCGATCAGCCGCCTGTTCTCTTATGGGGCATGGGCGGATAAATATGATGGACAGGTGCATACGCCGCCGGTGCGCAATGTGGCGCTGGCGGTAAAAGAACCTATCGGCATTATCGGTGCTGTGTGCCCGGATAATGCACCATTGCTGAATTTTGTCTCCCTGATGGGGCCCATCATTGCCACCGGCAATTGTGCGGTGATAATCCCGTCTGAACGCTATGCCCTGATTGGCACGGACTTTTATCAGGTATTGGAAACTTCGGACGTGCCGGCCGGCGTTGTCAATATTGTTACTGGTGCGCGCGATGAAATGGCCAAGGTGCTGGGCGAGCATAATCAGCTGGATGCCCTTTGGTATAACGGTGGTATTGAGGGTTCCGCTATGGTCGAGCGCGCCTCTATCAGTAATTTGAAACGCACATGGGTAAATAATGGCAAGGCGCGGGACTGGTTTAATTCTACAACCGGTGAGGGGCGTCGGTTTTTGCGTGAAGCCACCCAGGTCAAGAATATCTGGCTGCCCTATGGGGATTAGGGTTTGGATTAAATTAGAGTAATTCATCGTGTCACCCCGGAAATTATTCAAAAATTATCCGTGGTCCATACTGAATACCAAGAGCACAATGGATACCGGATAGCTGGGCGGCTTCCGGGATGACACGAAAACTTTTTCTTCGTGATGATGCAAACAGGATTTTAATATGCTTCCTCAGGAAATCATTCGCGCCAAACGCGATGGTAAAGCATTAAAGGCTGACCATATTGCTGCATTCGCAGCAGGAATAGCCGATAATACTATATCAGAGGGGCAGATTGCTGCCTTTGCCATGGCGGTTTTCTTTAATGGTATGAGCCGGGATGAATGTGTGGCGCTGACCTGTGCCATGCGCGATTCAGGCTCGGTTATGGACTGGCAAAAGGCGGGCATTGACCGCCCGGTATTGGATAAACACTCAACGGGCGGCGTTGGCGATAATGTCTCGTTGATGCTGGGGCCAATGGTGACCGCTGCTGGCGGCGCGGTGCCGATGATTTCAGGGCGCGGGCTAGGTCATACCGGCGGAACGCTGGACAAGTTCGAGGCCATTCCCGGCTATCAGGCGATACCCGATCAGGAGACCTTTACCCGCGTCGTCAAGCAAGTGGGTTGCGCCATTATTGGCCAGACGGCGGCTTTGGCCCCGGCAGATCAGCGCTTTTACGCCACCCGTGATGTCACCGCCACGGTGGAATCTGTGCCTTTGATTACCGCGTCCATTCTCTCCAAAAAGCTGGCCGAGGGACTGGATGGTCTGGTGATGGATGTAAAGTGCGGCAATGGCGCTTTTGCTTCGGATGAGAAATGCGCCCGCGAACTGGCCGAGAGTTTAGTTACCGTTGCCGGTGGGGCCGGGGTGCGCACCAGCGCCATATTGACCGATATGAACGAGCCATTGGCCAGCGCCGCCGGTAATGCAGTTGAAGTCGTTAATGCGGTGCGGTTTTTGACTGGCGAAGCCCGTGACCCGCGTCTGGAATACATTACGATTCAGCTTGTAGCACAGATGTTGCTTTCAGGCGGCTTGGTCGGCACCCATAGCGAGGGTGAAAAAAAAGCGCAAAGTGTGCTGCAAAGCGGCGCGGCGGTGGAGGTTTTTGCTCATATGGTGCGTGCCTTGGGTGGCCCCGCAGATTTTGTTGAGAAACATGAGGATTACCTACCTAAAGCTCCGGTTATTCAGCCGGTGCCAGCACTGCAAACGGGCCGTGTCTGGAGCATGGATGCGCGCGGCGTTGGTCTGGCTGTGATCGGCCTTGGCGGCGGGCGCACCCGGGCCGATCAGAAAATTGACCATGCGGTGGGTTTTACCGCCATAATGGGCGTTGGTTCGCAGGTCGAGACTGGTTCCCCCCTTGCCATGGTCCATGCGCGTTGCGAAAATACGGCTCAAGCGGCCATCAATGCCTTGCAGGACACCTATACCATTGGCGAAAAGGACGACCATTTTGTGCCAATGCCGATGGTTATAGCGCGCATTGAAGGAGAAAGCTCATGAGCCGCGTTTTAGTCTGCGAACTGGATAGTCTGGGCGTTGGCGCTGCACATGATGCCGAAGCATTTGGTGATGCAGGTGCCGATACGCTTGGCCATATCGCAGATGCCTGTGTGGCTGGTGAAGCTGATAAAGAAGGCTTGCGCGCCGGGCCATTGCACATGCCAAATCTGGTAGCCCTTGGCCTGGGGGCTTTGTGCGAGGCCAGCACCGGGCGGGTGCCACCGGGACTGGAAGGGAAGGGGCCTTTTAGCGGTGCCTGGGGTTATGCCATAGAGCAAAGTCATGGCAAGGATACGCCCAGCGGTCATTGGGAAGCCATGGGTGCACCTGCTACTTTTGATTGGGGCTATTTTACCAAGCCTACCAACAGCTTTCCTTCAGCACTAATGGATGCCCTGATCCGTGAGGCTGATTTGCCGGGAGTTTTGGCCAATTGCCATGCGTCAGGCACCGAAGTAATCAAGGACTTTGGCGAGGAACATAGGCGCACTGGCAAGCCTATCCTTTATACCAGTGCAGATTCCGTGGTGCAGATTGCTGCCCATGAGGGCAGTTTCGGGCTGCAACGGCTCTATGAGGTGTGCCTGATCGCTCGTAAGCTGGCCGATCCTTATAATATCGGCAGGGTGATCGCCCGACCGTTTGAGGGTGCAGGACCTGAAGATTTTACCCGCACCAACGGGCGGCGTGATTATTCTGTGCTACCGCATAAGCCCACTTTGCTGAACCGGGTGAGTGAGATCGGCAATGAAGTGATCGCCATTGGCAAAATCTCGGATATATTTGCCGGTTCCGGCGTAACTAAAAAAGTTTCAGCCTATGGCAATGATTCTATTTTTGATGTGACTTTAGCCGAAATGAAAAGCGCCCCGGACCACAGCTTTATTATGAGTAATTTTGTAGATTTTGATATGCTCTATGGTCATCGGCGCGATGTGGCGGGCTATGCCGCCGCGCTGGAGGCGTTTGATAAGCGCCTGCCTGAATTGATCGCAATTTTACGTGAAGATGACATGGTCATACTGACCGCTGATCATGGGTGCGATCCGACTTTTCCAGGTTCTGATCATACCCGCGAGCATGTGCCGGTATTGGCGTTCGGGTCAAAAGTGGTGGCCGGGCCTTTGGGCGCACGGGCCAGCTTTGCCGACATTGGCGAGAGCGCCGCTAAATGGCTGGGCGTACCAGGTTTTGGAACCGGAACAAGCTGGGTATGAGTGTTCCGCAGGTTGAATTGCATTGCCACATTGAAGGGGCAGCATCTCCCGCTTTTGTGCGCGCCTGTGCAACGCGCAATGGCGTGAACTTGCCCCCTGAAATATTCACGCCCGATGGTGCGTATAGCTGTGATGATTTTTTACATTTCCTATCGGTTTATGAAACCGCCTGCACCGCCATTTGCACCCCGCGCGATTACGCCGAACTGGTCTATGATTATTATACCCATGCCGCTCATAGTGGCCTGATTTACGGGGAAATGTTCATTTCCGCTGATCACCCGGCTGCCGTGGGTATTAGTTATGGTGACTTTGTGGATGCCATTGCTGATGGTTATGGGCGCGCTCATGAAAAAACCGGTATTACAGCGCGTTTTATCCTGACCTGTGTGCGTAATTATGGTGTAGAGCAGGCTGAAGCTATGGCACAGCTTGCCCACTCGCACCCGCATCCTCTGATAACCGGATTTGGCATGGGCGGTGATGAAAACCGGGGAATGCCAGCAGATTTTACCCGTGCCTTTGACATGGCGCGTGATGCAGGGCTGGGTCTAACCGTGCATGCTGGCGAGGTGTGCGGGCCAAAAAGTGTGAGCAATTGCCTGGAAGCACTTAAACCCTCGCGTATTGGTCATGGGGTGCGCGCCATTGAAAATAATGAAGTGGTTGCCCGTCTGGCGGGTGAAGGCATAGTGCTGGAGGTCTGTCCTGGGGCAAATATTGCGCTGGGTGTCTATGGCCAGTACCGGCAAAGCCCGATCCGGCGCTTTTTGGATGCCGGGGTGAAGCTGGCGCTTGGTTCTGACGATCCACCGTATTTTCATACCGATATTGCCAATGAATATGCGCAGGTGCAACGCGCTTTTTCGTTTACTGATGAGGACATGCGCGCCATTAGCCAAACTGGCCTGGAAGCCGCTTTTTGCGATGATTTGACCAAAGTTGAATTGATGAGCAAACTCAGCCAGTGAAATACATGGCTATGTGGTAGGTAACAAAGGCGGCCAGATAGGCCAGCGCAAACAGATAGCCGACCATAAACAGGGTCCAGCGTAGTGAATTGGTTTCGCGACGCACCATGGCAATAGTGGCAAAGCATTGCGGGGCGTAGACATACCAGGCAAGGAAGGCGAGGGCAGAGGGCAGGGTCCATGCGTTTTGTAAGATGTGCGACAGGCTTTGCGCCACTTGATCTTCATTACCTTGCAAGGCGTAAACCGTGCCCATGGCAGCAACAACGACTTCACGGGCAGCCATGCCCGGCACCAAGGCTATAACGGTTTCCAGGCGAAAACCAATAGGTTTAAAAATTGGCAACAATACATTGCCGATCATGCCGGCAAAGCTGCCACGTATGCCTTCATCGCTATGAGGGAAGCTGGCCAGAAACCACAATATGATGGCAACGGTAAAAATAATGGTGCCGGCGCGGCGCAAAAACACCCAGATGCGTTGCCACAGGCCCAATAAAAAATCCCGCCATTGCGGCAGTTTGTAAGATGGTAATTCCATCAAAAAGGGTTGGGTTTCGCCTTTGGTAGCGGTTTTGCGCAAGACAAAAGCCACGACCAGTGCGCTAAAAACACCGGCAAGATACAGCCCGAACATGACCAGTCCTTGCTGGTTAAAAATCCAGACATTCTCACGCGGTATAAAGGCGGCAATAATCAGTGTGTATACCGGCAGGCGAGCCGAACAGGTCATCAGCGGTGCCACCATGATGGTGGTCAGGCGGTCACGTTCGCTCTCAATGGTGCGGGTTGCCATAATGCCAGGGACAGCACAGGCAAAACTGGAAAGTAGGGGAATAAACGCGCGGCCATTCAAGCCTGCACGGCGCATCAGTTCATCCATTAAAAACGCTGCCCGTCCCATATACCCTGAGCTTTCCAGCAATAAAATAAAGCCAAAGAGGATGGTGATTTGGGGCAGGAATATCAGAACGCTTCCTAGTCCGGCAATGACGCCATCACCAAGAAAGCTGGCCAGCCAGGCGGGTTGGATTTGTTTGGCCAGGCCATAAAGCTGACTAAAGCCATGGTCTATTAAATCCATGGGCGCATTCGCCCAGGAATAAACCGCCTGAAACATAAAAAACAAAATAGAAGCCAGTATGATGGGCCCAATCAACGGGTGGAGGAATAGTCCATCCAGACGACGGGTCAGGACATTCATGCCGGCTTCTTTGACAATAACGGTATCCGCAATTTTCCGTGCTTCAATTTGCAGGGATTTAAGCACTGACGGGCTGATGGTTGTTTGTGCCGGCCCTGGGTGTTGGCGGGTTTGGTCCAATATGTCATCAATGCGGTTAATCAGGGCCTCTCTACCTGAAGCGCGCGCAGCATTGGTCGGGATAACCGGTATATCGAGGGCTTTTTCCAACGCTTTAACATCGATTTCCATGCCATCGCGTTTGGCCAGGTCGATCATATTCAGCACCAACACAGAAGGTCGGCCAAGTGCTTTTAACTCAAGAACACTGTGTAAATGGGTGCGCAGGCTGCAGGCATCCAGAAAAATCAGTAATAAATCCGGGGCGCTTTCCCCCTCTATTTTGCCAGTGATGGCATCTACGGCTACCCGTTCGTCCAGTGTGCGCCCTGCAAGTCCATAAATGCCGGGCAGGTCAACCAATTCTACTGTATGGCCAGCCGGTGTGCGAAATTGACCGGTCCGGCGCTCGACCGTAACCCCCGGATAATTGGCGGTTTTGGCACGACCACCCGTTAAGCCATTAAAAAGCGTGGTTTTTCCAGTGTTTGGGGCACCAACCAGTGCCAAGTGCAACACCTGTTCATCTGATGACCTGTTCACGCGCCGCTTTCCACTTTCACCAAGGCGGCTTCCCGTGTGCGCAGCGCGATCACAGTCTGGTTCAGGCGCACCGATATGGGTGTGCCGCCCAATAAGCCACGCCCTAATATTTCCACCTCATCGCCTTCGGCGAAGCCGATTTCGCGCAATTTGACGACCATGGCTTTATTGTTTTCAAAAAAACCGCAAACACGCGCGGCTTCGTTCTGGCTCAATTCATTGAGTTTTTTTTGTTTTGTGCTCATGTGGCCGGTAAAACATATATGCGAACCATTTGCAACTGGCAGGGCTGTGATGATCCGCGCAGAAGCTGTGGCAGGTCGCCGCAGGGGGAAGACATTGAGGATTATATGAATACGCCCTTACAGAAGAACAACATAAATGCGTTCATCTGTGAGGGCGTTAAGGTAAAATTTGTTATTAAGCCGTGATTGGATATATACGTTTAGCTCTCGGAATCACTGGTAGAATCACTGGTTTCTTCAACAGAATCCATCATGTCCATCATTTCAGACCCGTCATCCTCATGTAATTCTTCGGGCTTTTCCGTGACAAAAAAGGCTACCGTATGTTTCTTGATTTTGCCATTATGGATCAGGAAAGTATCGCTGCCGCTCAATACAGAACCATCTTTTTGGGTCCATTCCCAAAGGACATAGCCTATCGGGCCAGTAATGTGCACTTTGGTGTATTCAAACGGGGCTTCATCCTGATTTCCATAGGCTAAAACATCCTCAAACAGGGCGCGTATTTCATCTGGACCGGCAGCTTGTTGGTCCGGGGTGATGATAACCGCATCGTCGGCATAATCGCTTAAAATGGCCTCCAGATCACGGTCAGAAAACGAATCCAGATGGTGCATAATCAGGACTTCTGCATTTGCAGAAGTGGTCTGTTCCATCCCGGCACCATCTGGTGCAGAGTTGGAAGGTGCAAGTGCGACATTGAGTAGCCCGGCACCCAAAACGGCTAGTAGTAAAGTAAATAATCCACGAAACAGCATAATTCTTCCCCCTTTATGACATGGTTCTAACACAATTAACCATTCCGATGCGAATGAATTAGCGTATTAGGCGAAAAATTTTGAATATACGAACCCTTAAATGGGGTAAGTTATGGAGATCATGGGTAAATTTACAACTGATAAGATGAGTGCCCTTGCCGTATGATGGTGATTTATGAGACAGTATTTGAACAAATTAAGTGGGAGCAGGTGAATCAAAATGGTTTCTAAAGCACTTGGATTATGGAATGCGGAGTCTGGTAAACCTGCTAAAAAACCAAAAAGCCGTAGAAATTCCGCTTTGCCGTTCTTGCCTGAAGTATCGAGTAAAAAACTCAAACGCGAGTTGAAACTTGACAAACTGGCTAAAAATGTCCGGCGTTCAGGCGAAGCAGCTTCAGAAAAACAGGTCGGCGAAATTGTTGAAAGTAAACTTGCAGATAGCCTTAATGGCATCCATGACAAGGGCATGGGGCAGTTTGAAGGGCGAGTAAAGCATCTCAAAGGCATGGTTGCGCGTTATGCCGGTGCATTTGATACTGAACCACTGGAAACAGCGCTAGAGGGCACGATTCATGAAATTGAGCAGGAAACCCTGCGCCATGGTGCAACGCTGGAGCGCTTGCGCTCGGATTTTGAAGAAGCCGATCATCATTATCAGGAATTTCGCGAAACCCATGGCCTGAAGCGCCCGCCGGATTTGTCCGCTGGCCTGATGGGGGCGCTACCAATTTTTATTGTCATGATGGTTATAGAGGCCGGGGCAAACATGTTCTTCTTCAGCCCTGGCAGTGACTTTGGCCTGCTTGGCGGTTTTTTCTATTCCCTCGTCATTAGTGTGTTGAACATTGGTGGGGCGGCTCTTTTTGGTTATGCGTTTTTTCGCTGGCTGAATAGCCGCTCAATCGTCCGAAAATTCTTTGGGGCGATTATGGCGCTGGTGTTTGCAGGTTTTCTGTTGATCCTTAATGTTGTGGTCGCCTTTTACCGTTCTGCTTTTGTAACTATGGGCGGGGAAGGCCACGATAATTTGCTGCAAATCGCCTTGGGTAACATCAAGGCCCTTAATATTGGAGTGCTGGATGAATTTTCTTTTGCCATGATGCTTATCGGAATAGCGCTGGGGGCACTCGCCTGTGCTAAAGGGGCGCGTATCGGCGATGCCTATCCCGGTTATCAACGGGTTTATAAATTTCGCGAAACCTATCGCCAGCGGTTTGAACAGGAAGCGGATATGCTGGCAGAACACCTTGCCAGTCTGCGCGACAAGGCCCTTAGTGACATTGAAGAATTTCAGACCCAGGCCCGCGAGGCCATTGCGCCCTACCGGGAGATCGGAAAAGAAATCAGCGAACTCATGTCTCGTTTTGATGCTTTTGAAGCTCATCTTGAATCGGTTGGTAATGAGGTGCTTGGCTCGTATTATGGCTCCAACCAGATAGCCAGGTCCAATCCAAAATCCAGGCACTTCAAGCATAAATGGGTTCTACCGGGTAAATTGTTCGCATTTGGGGAGCCCAATGCTAATTTTATCAAGCTGGCCGGGGATTCCGTTCTTGGCGAGATTATGAATGAAGGGCGCATTCAAAACGCTCTGGATAAGGCCAAGGCCTTGCGCGCCAGAGTTCTGGATACGCTTAATCGTATGGAACATCTTTTCGTGGCCAGGCAGGACTCTTTCTAAATGTCCTTGAAACGCAGGCGTTCGCGTTCCTCTGTTAATGGTGGTTTGGTTCTGGCATGGGCAGGCGCGCTGATTGCCCTTGTTCTTCTCGTTGTGGCCGGTCTTGGTCTGGCGAAATTACGCAGTGAGCGTGCTGGCATTGATCCACAAACGTTGTGTCCATCCAAAACACCTGATCAGGTCATGGCGCTATTGTTTGATTCCAGTGATCCCCTGACTCCATTGCAACAAATCAAAGTGCGTCAATTGCTGGATGGCCTTTTAATAAATATTCCAAAAGGGGCTCGACTTGATGTGTATATGGCTACCGCTGAAGCCGGCCAATTGGCGAAACCGCTTTTTAGTCGTTGCAACCCGGCAGCACAAAATAGTGCCACCGGATGGAGCGAAAACCCCCAACGGCTACTGGCCTTGAGAAAACGCGAATTTTTGCAGCCACTCGAAAAGGCACTGGAAGCGGCCCTGCAGGCACAACCGCGCAAGACATCTCCCATTTTAGAGACCATCGCTGCCGCCAGTGTGCAGTCTTTTGGCGGCGCTGGTTCCTCCGGGTTTGGCACCGGCAAGCAATATAAAATGATCATTGTTTCAGATTTTTTACAAAACAGCCGCGTTCTGACACACTATAAATCCTATCCGGATGTTGAAGGGTTTTCCAATCGAGAAGGCTGGATTCAAACGCTGCCAAAGCTAAAAGGCGTATCTATCCTGATGGTTTATATAAGCCGGGCCAATTCCATGAATTTACAGAATAAAGAACATGCAAGCTGGTGGTGCGATTATTTTGCCAAGCGGGGTACCGCTTTCTGTGAAATAGAAAAAATATAGCGCAATTCCACCTTTTAGTTGAACTTTACACGTCGTCCGGTTGTGTTTTTTGCAAATTTGTTCCCATTTTTGGGGCAAAGCATGGCCATAGGCAATTTATTCGGTTATGAAAATGTTCTGGAAGTGGCAATATCGCCTCGGCCGGGTGTTTTTTAATCGCCTGAGCGAATTCATGGCTTGGGTCTACTAGGGGGTAGAAATGCGAGGGATTGGCATTGTCCTGATTTTGATCGGGTTAGGCGCGATAGGCATTAAAGCGGCAGCAAGTTATGCCGGGGTTGATTTGGCGCCATATTTTGGTATGGCAGTTGAACATTCCCGTGCCTTGGTTGCAAAATACGGCGATTATGCCGATTACGGCATCCGTGGCGCGGTTGTGCTTTTGGGTATTATATTCCTGCTGATTGGCCCAGGAGATGATGACTAATCTGATGAGAGACGCTGTTTTTGTTTTATAGCATCTTGGTAGTTATCAACCAGACCACCTAAAATAGCATCCCACTCGAACTGGTGCGCTGCCGTGATGGCAGCGTATCCAAATTTCGCGCGTAGTTCAGGACTTTTTATCAACGCGCCCAGGTGCCTGGCAAATGTTTTGTGGTCGCCAAAATCGGCCATGAAGCCGGTTTCTCCATGTTGAACCAGTGAGCGGCTGCCTGTGGCTTCTGCGCAAACGCAGGGCACACCGCAGGCCATGGCCTCCAGCGTAACATTGCCAAAAGTTTCGGAAATACTTGGGTTGAAGAAAATATCAGCCGAGGCATAGGCGCGCGCCAGCGGTTCATCCGATAAATGGCCGGTGAAATGTGCTGTGGGCAGACGCTTCTTCATCCAGGGGCGTGCCGGACCTTCACCAACAATAAGTACTTTGTGGGATTGCCCCTGTTTTTCCAGGGCATCAACCACTTCAGCAAAGAACGCAAGACCTTTTTCAAGAACGATGCGCCCGGTAAAAGAAATGACTACGTCCTCATCGGCAAAGCCAAGGCTTCTTCGCCACTCAAGGTCTCGCCGTGCAGGGTTAAAGCGCTCACAATCGACGCCCCGGCTCCAGATACGCAAATCTGTATTCAGGTTTTCTTTTTGCAATTCCTCTGCCATGGACTGGGACGGGGCGTATACCTGATCGCATTGGCTGTAGAAATTATGCAAATACCGGTTCATGTATTTTTCCAGAAGCGCCACGCCATAATAACGTGCATAAGTATCAAAACGCGTGTGAAAAGAGGCAACCACCGGGATTTGCCATTGCTTTGCCAGTTTGATGGCTGCTGATCCAAGCGGATCCGGTGCAGCCAGGTGAAAAATGGTAGGTTTAAAGGCTTTTAATTCTGCCTTGATACGCGGCGTGATCCCCAGGCCCAGACGGTATTCAGAACGCATGGGGATGGGGATGGATGGCACGGATACCAGTGTGCCTTTATGCTCCAGCGCCGCGACTTTGGCCGTTGGGGCAAAAACCATGACGGCAAAACCCTGACGCTCCAGATAATCAACCAGACGATTGAGCGCCCGCACCGGCCCGTCCATGATATAATTATAATTCCCCGCAAACAGGGCAACACGCAGGGGAATACTCATGGGAAATCTCTGCTCATCTTAAAATTTCCCGGCCTTATTCGCAGGGAATTGTGGCAAATGTATTACATCTGTCCTGTTGTCGGGTCATATAACCATTTCGTTACAACCATGCCAGAAGATTGCTGCTTATATCGGGGTAATCGCATTATCAAAACACAGATGCTCTTGATCCAACCCGAAAAGCCTTCCATATAATCTTTATGGCAAGCGCAAGACCCAAACCACAAATCGTGTCTCTTTCCGATGCCGCCGCCCGGCGGGTGAAGGAAATTATGGAAGAGCGTGGCTTGGGCTATTTGCGTGTTGGTGTGGCCAATGGCGGTTGTGCTGGCATGGAATATGTTATGGATTATGCTGATGCACCAGCAGCGTTGGACGAAGTGGTGCAGGACAAGGACGTAACCATATTGGTGGATGCCTCTGCGGTATTGTTTTTACTGGGGGCGCAGATTGATTATGAAACCACGCCTTTGCATTCCAAATTTGTATTCAGCAACCCCAATGAGACCGACGCCTGTGGCTGTGGCATCAGCGTAACAATTGAGCCTGCCAAAGCACTATAACTCAGGGCCTGGATCAATCATCTGAAGAGTCAGGGATGCCAGGGCACTGGTCCTGGCTAGTTTGGATCGTTACCATTGCTATCATTGCCATTATCACTGCCCTCATTATCACGACCATTGCCTGCCGCTGCCGCGCCCACCGCAATGGCCACCATAATACCGCCAGCGATGAGCAGTCCTGTGTGCAAGCGACCGTTACTGCTTTCGTCGGCATTTAGCTGAAAGGCGCTTGGTTGCAACGGGACACCGTTCAATTGCAGCGATGAGAAACCCTTTGCCCCCATTGAGAGATCAAGAAGGTTCAGTTCAGAATGAACAGGATCGAAGCGGGTATAGTTTGAATGGGTGGTATTGCCTGTATTTCGCATTTGCAGGCTAAAGCCAGTGCGAAAACGTTCTTTTATGCGGTTTTTCTTACCGCCAAGTGCAAATTTGAAATAGGCCAAGGCCGCCATATCGTTTTGTGTGCTCAAATCCTGCAGGGATGAACTGACGCCATAGAACGGGTCGGCAAATGACGGGGAGGCTATGGCGACTGTGAGTGCTAAAGCCAAGGTGGATTTACAGAATTGATTACGCATTTTAGCCCCTCTTTTGTTCCATTACACAAGATAAGACGTTCTGATGGTGCCCAATCCTCTATTGGTGAGGTGAAAATATACACGCCAAGGTGTTGCCGCGTATTTGCGGCGCGGGCCGGATGCCTTATAGAGCAAAGCCATACTAAACAGGATTGAGTGAATGAGCTTTTGGTCACCAGATAGCTGGCGTGTAAAACCAGCCCGGCACATCCCGGAAGATTATCCGGATATGGCTGCCTTGGCAGCGGTGGAAGAACGCCTTTGCCGGGCAGCTCCACTGGTGTTTGCCGGTGAAGCCCGTGCCCTAAAATCTGAGCTGGCCGAGGCTGCCAGCGGGCGGGCCTTTGTGTTACAGGGCGGTGATTGCGCGGAAAGTTTTAAGGAATTTTCCGCCGATGGTGTGCGCGATATGTTTCGCGTTCTCATGCAAATGGCGGTGGTTTTGACATTTGCCGGTGGTCGCCCGGTAGTGAAGCTGGGCCGTATTGCGGGGCAATTTGCCAAGCCGCGTTCCTCACCGGTTGAAACCCGCGAGGGGGTGACGCTGCCCAGTTATCGCGGCGACAATATCAATGCCATGGAGTTTACCCATGAAGCGCGCACCCCGGACCCGGAACGGTTGATGCGCTCCTATAATCAATCTGCTTCAACATTGAACCTGTTGCGCGCTTTTGCCACCGGTGGGTATGCGCATTTGGGCAATGTGCATCAATGGACGCTTGGTTTTGTTAATCGCAGCCCGGCTGGCGCGCGTTACCGCCATATTGCCGACAAGATCAGTGAAACCCTGGAATTCATTGATGCTTGCGGCATTACCGCTGAAAGCGCACCGCAACTGGCGGGCACCAGTTTTTATACAAGCCATGAAGCGCTTCTGCTTGGATATGAGCAAGCCATGACCCGCGTGGATAGCACTTCGGGGCACTGGTATGACACCTCTGCGCACCTTCTGTGGATTGGTGATCGCACCCGGCAGGTCGATGGTGCTCATGTAGAGTTTTGCCGGGGTATTAAAAACCCCATTGGCATCAAGTGCGGCCCGACCATGCGGCCCGATGAATTATTGTCACTGCTTGACGTGCTTAATCCCCATAATGAGCCGGGGCGGATCGTGTTGATCAACCGCTTTGGCGCTGGCAAAGTGGAACAATATCTGCCCGCGCTCGTGCGCGCCGTTGAAGGGGCCGGGCATGTGGTCGTCTGGTCATGTGATCCCATGCACGGTAATACGCAAAAAACCGGCAATGGCTATAAAACGCGTCCGGTGAGTGCCATTTTGGCCGAAGTCGGCGATTTTATGGAAGTATTGCGCAGCGAAAATGCCTGGCCTGGCGGTGTGCATTTTGAAATGACCGGCAATGATGTCACCGAGTGCATTGGCGGTGCGCGTGAAATAACCGAGGATGATCTCTCATCGCGTTATCATACGCATTGTGATCCGCGCCTGAATGGCGAGCAGGCACTGGAACTGGCGTTTTTAATTGCCGAGCGTATCAAGGAAAACCGCGACCGAATGGCCGCCGCGCAATAGATGGTTATGCCTTTTCATAGGCGGATCGAAGCCAGTCAGTTAGCGTATTATCAATCTGATCTACTTCAGTAATACCGATTTTATGAGTGCACATTGAACCCGGTTTTTCTTCTTTCATCCGTGCATTACCTGCATGACCTTTCAGGTTGATACCAAGGTCAATGCGGGTTTTTGTGGCCGGAGTGATCACCGCAAACTGCTTGTTTCGTCGAAGGCTAACGCAGGTTTTTTTTGGCGAAATTTCTACGTCATTGCCAAATTCTTGCACCAGTTCCACCAGTGCATCATGGATGGGTCTCAAATCTGCTTTGGCCCCAGAATACTGGGCCGCAACCAGATCCACAGGCGCATCGCTTTTTAGCATATGGTGGGCCACAAGGTTGGCAAAACCGTGGGTCATGCCGTGCTCGCTTTTCAGAAACTTGACAATCTGCCCATGCTTTTCAAGACCACTCTTTTTGGTTATGGCCAGCCATTCCCGCAAGGGCTTGCCGGTCTTTTCCGGCATGTTGGCAATCATGCTGACCGCCATTTCTTCAGGTGATGCCATAATTATTCTCCACTTCAGATTTTACGATCCATCGGCCAGTTTTCACTTAAACAGGCTTTTGGCGCTAAAGGCCCCATCAGGGCTATAATGAATAAAAGCATCCTGCCTGAAAGTGTGGGCCTGCCAGTTTCCACCAGGGCTTTCAGGTTTTCAGTAATAAACTTGCCGCCACCCGCCATGGCTTTGCCGGTTTGGGTGTTGGCGGGCACATTTTGCGTGGTTAACGTAAATTCTGTGCCATGCGGGGTCGCTTTTAATTCATACAAGACTGTGCAAACCGGGTCATCCAGATGAGTGAATTTGAACGTATGACCATAGCGATATGGTGGTTCAAATACGGTCACTGTGCCGGCTACACTGGTATGTTTTCCATTTGGAGAACGCATACGAATCGGCGCGTTTTCCTGTAGGCCCGGCGTATCGCATACGGCACCATAAAAAAACGGTAGTGGCCGGTCAGTCCTGATCAACTCGGCCCAAACATCCTCAATGGGAGCATTAATGGTAACGCGATACATGGCATCTGGCGCTATTTCATTCTCATCCTTCATATGGAAACCCCTTTGTTGGCCGTAGTATTTTTATCTTCTGCGGCGGTTTTTATGGAAAGCAATCGATCACTCCAATAAGCGCCATATTCATCCACCCACCGTTCGTGAATCATCTGGATCGGGGCGATATTCATATAGAGGTGACGCGTGCGGCCAGTTTTCTTACTAATCACCAGTTCGGCTTTTTCCAGCACATTCAGATGGTTCATTACCGCAATGCGGCTTACGTCAAAACGCCTGGCCAGTTCGCCCACAGGGCAGCCCGGATTGTTTTTAAGCACATCAAGAATTTTACGTCGACTGGCATGAGAAAGTGCGTGAAAAGTCTGATCGATTTGTTTGGTTGTAAACATGTAATTACAATATTACATAAAAAAATAGAGTCAAGCCCATCAGAAAATCTTGGCTAAGCTGCTGTAATCGTGCTGGCCAGTGCCTTGATTGCCAAAAGCGAGCGCCAGTTGCGTGCAGTCGTTTGCACACCGAGCGCATGTTCAACTTTTCCGGCTAGTTTGGAGCGCCCAATCCCGGCCGGTGCGTGTAGATAAAAACAATGCTCATCCAACAGAAACACTTCCCCATTGCTGGCCAAATCTGACAGTTTGATAAGGTCCGGCTTAACTGGCTGGCCAATATAAAAGGACACTTGCATGTGCTTGTTATCCTTGATCTGATCGGTAAATGGGTTGTTGGCTATGGCGCGGTCAAGCGTATTTTTCTTGATGAGTAAAACATAAGGTGCAAATCCATGTTGGCGTTCTATGGCGTCAGTAATTTTCCGCCCCAATAGAACGGGGTCTTCATCCGGTCCTAAAAAAACGGCATTGCCACTCTGTATGTAGGTCTGTGCGTTTTGCAGGCCAAGACCGCCCAGAATGCTACGCAAATCCTGCATGGGTAGGCGATGATGGCCACCAACGTTGATGCCGCGCAAAAGGGCAATCCAGATTATCATTCTTTCGGCCATAAAATCATATTGGTGCAGCGAAAAAGCGCTATGGTTTTATCGTCCTGGGCACGAAATACCCTGACGTCCCAGACTTGCGTCGATTTGCCCAGATGCACCGGGCTGGCCACCCCCTTGACCAGGCCTTCACGCGCAGTGCCCAGATAATTGGTTTTAAGCTCGATCGTGGTAAACCCACTGGCACCATCGGGCAGGTTCAGCACATTGGCGAACCCGGCAATGGTATCGGCCAACGCCACCACCGAAGCACCATGTAAAAACCCGTTCGGTGCCATATGAGCTGGCGTGATCTTAAATTCCGCTTCGACATGTGCCGGGTCCATATTGGTAAATCGAATACCCAAATGGCCCGGAAACAAGTCTTTGCCAACCGCATTGGCAACTTCCAGCGATTGCCGGTTGGCCCTGAGCCCCGAAAATTTCTCCATGGCTCAAGTCAGTTTCACCAACATTTTACCGGTATTGCCACCAGAGAATAGTTTCAGGAACGCGGCGGGGGCGTTTTCAATGCCTTCTTCAATGGTTTCCTGCCATTGCACTTTGCCTTCTGGAACCCAAGTGGCCAGATCGCGCACAAAATCGCCCAGCATGTCCTGATGGTCCGATACGATAAAGCCCTGCACGCGCAGGCGTTTGCCAATGATATTGAATAAATTCCATGGACCGGGTTTTGGCTCGGTGTCATTATAGCCGGAAATCATTCCGCATACCGCAATGCGCCCAAAATCGCGCATGGCATCCAGCGCGGCGACCAGATGATCACCACCGACATTTTCAAAATACATGTCAATTCCTTTGGGAGCCGCCGCATGAAGGGCGGCCATCAGGGAACGCTGATCAGGATGATCCTTGTAATTGATGACTTCATCTACCCCCAAAGATTTAAGCCAATCGCCTTTTTCTTTTGAGCCGGCAGAGCCGATCACACGGCACCCTTTGATTTTGGCAATTTGACAAACCAGTGAGCCAACGGCCCCGGCGGCACCGGATACAAATATGGTTTCACCTTCCTTGGGTTCCAAGATACGAAGCAGACCCGCATAGGCTGTCAGGCCCGGCATGCCGGCGACTCCCAGAAATGCCTGTTCTGGCAGACCAAAGGTTTCCAGTTTTTGCAGGCCCTTGCCGTCAGATATAAAATATTCACGCCACCCATTCATGGAAAGCACCAGATCGCCTTCGGCAAAGTCCGGGTTGCCCGACTGCACGACTTTACCAACCGCATGACCTTCCAGAACCTTACCGATCTGAAATGGTGGCACATAGCTTTTGCGGTCGATCATTCGGCCACGCATATAGGGGTCCACCGACATCCACAGGTTTCTGACGAGCAGTTCACCGGCACCCGGATCGGCAAGCTCGACACTGGCCAATGTAAAGTTCTCCGCTTTGGGCATACCCTGGGGGCGGCTGGCCAAATGAATTTCTCGGCTAATGGTGGTCATGGGCTATTCCTCCGGTTAACACTGTTCACCTGAACCTTAGCGCGCCATTATAGGCTTGTCGAAGGGGACTGGCGTTTTTTTCCAGGAAGTTGTGTTATAGGCTGATCAGCAAACACCAGGAGGCATACGTGAACCGTAAAACAATCAATTGGCCGCAAAAGACGCGCGAACTCGTTCATAATCATTTTGACTCAAGTGTATGGAATAACTTTGCGTTTCGTGATGATGACATTGTTATTGCCACCTATGCCAAGTCGGGCACAACCTGGTTACAGCAGATTGTTTCACAGTTAATTTTCCAGGGTGAGGAAGGCCTGAATGTCGCTGAACTTTCTCCCTGGCTGGATTTTCGATTGCCCCCAATAGGGGAAAAACTGGCGGCATTGGCCGCGCAAACCCATCGCCGGTTCATCAAAACGCATTTGCCAGTGGACGCGCTGAAATTTTCGCCCAAGGCCAAATACCTTTATATCGCTCGTGATGGCCGTGATGTGCTGTGGAGCTATTATAATCACCACTCAAAACACCGCCCGCAAATGTATGCCCGTATTGCTTCAGTCTGCCCGCCAGGAGTGGAGCCATTTGCGCCGCCAACAAAAGACGTGGTCGGTTATTTTCATGAATGGCTGGCACGTGATGGCTGGCCGATTTGGCCCTATTGGGAAAATATTGCCAGTTGGTGGGCAGTTCGCGATTTACCCAACGTAATGCTATTACATTTTAACGCGCTAAAAGATGATCTGTCCGGTCAGATGCGTAAAATATCAGAATTTCTGGACATTCCCATCGATGAAAGCCATTGGAAAACCATAGTTGAGCATTGCACTTTTGACTATATGAAAAAAAATGCCGAGGAATATACGCCTCTGGCAGGTCAAATGTGGGAAGGCGGTGCCAAAACCTTCATCAATAAAGGCACCAATGGCCGCTGGCGCGATCTGTTGAGCGCCCAAGAGTGCGCCGACTATGAAAAGCTGGCAGTCGAAAAGCTCGGTCCCGAATGCGCCCACTGGCTGAAAAACGGTGTTTTGAAGTAGAATGTGTTCACTCTGCTTGTCATTACCGGGCTTGTCCCGGTAATCCAGTAATACCATTCAATGTGGCCAGTCGTGTCACTTGGTCGGAACACCAATCGATACAGGTCACCCCGGCGGAGGCCGGGGTCCAGTTTTTGGTTATGTGTTTTCATCAAGAACTGGATTACCCGAATAAATCGGGTAATGACATTTCGGGGGGTGATGTTTTACCGTCAATGGCGACAGTGCGTGGCGGCTTCAACCTCTGCCCACCCTTTGGTCTTGGTATTGTCATTGACGTATTGCGCGCTTTGCGGTCTAATTATGTTCTATGAGTGCATTCACCCCCCGCCATAAAAGACAGAATGAATGCGCACCCCGGCGGGCAACATGAGAACACCCAGCAAGGACGGGAACACAAACAGGATCAGTGGCACCACCAGTTTGGCGGGCAAAGACAGCGCCTTTTCTTCGGCGTAAAGCATGCGTTTATCACGCATATCGTCGGCAAATACGCGTAAAGTAGCGCTTAACGACGTGCCCATTTCCTCGGACTGGCGCAACATGGTGGCAAAGGCGCGGGCCTCGTCCATGCCGAGGCGTTCTGCAAAGCCGGACAGCGCCTCTATACGTGAACGCCCGGCGCGCAATTCCAGGCTCATAATACCCAAATGGGTGTTCAGGTTGGGATAGCGGCGGCCAATTTCTTCGGAAACGCGACCAATTCCAGCATCCAGACTAAGGCCTGCCTGCACACAGGCGACCAGCAGGTCCATCATATCGGGAAAGCCGTTGCGGTATTCCTGCTGCAATTGACCCTGGCGGTGGTCCAGCCAGAAGCCGGGCGCGATATTGGCAAAGAGCGCTACCGCGATGGCGGCAGGAAGCGGTCCGGAAATAGGTAAATGACCGCCAATAAAGGGCCATAATGCTGTAAAGATTGCCATCGCTCCAAAAAGAAACAGCAATCTGGCACCATAATACCAATAGGGTGCGCGTTTGGTGATAAAGCCTGCGTGTAAAAGGCGCATCCGTATGGCAGAATTTGCTTTTTCGCCCTTGGGCGATATCTTCCGGCCCAGCGTCTGCACCCAGGACAGCCTTGGCGGCCTTGGCTTTTGCGCAGTAAGCTCAGCGCCAGTGCGTGCCAGTCGCAGGGCCAGGCGTGTTCGTTTGCCGGAAAAGCGTTGCACGGTGATCATAAGGGCCGGACCAAGCAAGGCACCGCACAAGACAAGGGCAAGACTAACCGGATCAGTAAAAAAGGCCTGCATTTTTAATTCCTATACCTTGAAATTAATCATTTTACGCATCACCAGATTACCGAGCACCATCCAGCCAAAAAGACCGGCCAGACCGATATGAATGGCGCGCTCGTGGATGACATCGCCATAAAAGTCAGGCGACATGACCTGTAATACGATAGCTACGATGAACGGGGCAGAGGTCAGGATCATCGCTGATGCGCGTCCTTCGGACGAGGCCGCGTTGATTTTCAAGCGCATTTTCTGGCGCTCACGCACGGTGTCAGCAATAACCGAGAGCAGCTCAGCCAGATTGCCACCGGTGCGTTCCTGCAGGCGCACGGTGGCGGCGAAGAGGTCAATGTCGGGGTTGCCAACCCGCTCGGACAATCTGCCCACGGCTTGTGCCAATGAGGAACCATAAGAGATTTCGTAAGATACAATGCCAAATTCAGAGCCAATCGGGTCTGGCATTTCACGCCCCACCAATGCCACGGCGCTGGGCACCGGATGCCCGGCCGAAAGTGAGCGCACAATGATTTCCAGTGCATTGGTGAGTTGGCTGCTGATTTGCTTTGAACGCTTGGCCGCGCGTCGTTTCAGATAAAATAGAGGTAACAATAAGCCTGTGAAAACCGTTGCCAGCAATGAGATAACGAGATTATGGCTCATCAGTAAAGCCACGATGGCCCCTGTTAAAAACAAGATAATGCCAACCATGGCCCACTCCATAGCCCGAAAGGGCAGCCCAGAGCGCGTAACCAGCGTGTTGAACCAGTGCAGTGGCAAGGCAAAGTCACCACTTTCATCAAGAGCGCGTGATTTTCGCATGATCTGCAAGGCCTCCACGCCTGATCCTGTTCGTTCTTCTGCACGCAGGCGCTGGTTAACCACCCGGCTGGAACGGGCGGTGCTGAGCATGCCAAATATGGCTTGCACCGCTAAAAATCCGGAAGCAAAAATCAGCACATAGAGAATGGTGCTATCCATCTGCTCTCTCCCGGTTCAAGGGGCGGGAAGGGTCGAACCAGCCAGTATCAAACTGCAGGCCACGGGTGAGCATTTCATCGAGGCATTTGGGGCGCAGGCCACTGGCACGGTGCTCGCCAAACACTTCCCCTTCTGCTCCGGTGCCAGTGCGCTCAAAGTGGAAAATCTCCTGCATCTGGATAATATTACCTTCCATCCCGGTGACTTCGGTGACAGAGACGACCTTGCGTTGCCCATCGGCAAGCCGGGTGGCCTGCACGATCAGGCCAATGGCCGAAGCGATTTGCCCACGCACCGCATCTTCGGAAATGTTCAGGCCGCCCATGGCGACCATTTGTTCCAGCCGGGTGATGGCATCGCGGGGCGTGTTGGCGTGAATGGTGGCCATAGAACCTTCGTGCCCGGTATTCATGGCCTGCAGCATGTCAAAGGCCTCTTCGCCGCGCACCTCGCCTAAAATGACCCGGTCCGGGCGCATCCGCAGGGCATTTTTGACGCATTCGCGTTGTTTGATTTCGCCCTTGCCCTCCACATTAGGTGGCCGGGTTTCCATGCGTGCCACATGGGGTTGTTGCAGTTGTAACTCGGCGGCGTCTTCAATGGTGATCAGGCGTTCTTTGTGGCTTATGGCCGAAGAAAGCGCGTTCAGCAAAGTGGTTTTACCAGAACCGGTGCCACCAGAAATAATAGTAGTAACTCGCGCGGCCACCGCCCCTTGCAGAAATTTGGCCACACATTTGGGCATGGCTCCAAAGCCCACCAGTTTTTCAATGGTTAAAGGTTGTTTGGAAAATTTGCGAATTGATACCAGCGGCCCGTCCACGGCAATGGGTGCGATGGCGGCATTAAATCGTGAACCATCAGGCAGGCGGGCATCAACCATAGGATGAGATTCGTCCACCCGGCGCCCTACCTGTGCCACGATGCGGTTGATGATGCGCAACAAATGGTCATCGTCGGCAAAGCTGACCGGTGCCAATTCCAGTTCGCCGCCACGTTCGATATACACCTGCTTGGGGCCATTGATCAAAATATCGCAAATGCTTTCATCTTGCAGCAGTGGCTCGATCGGGCCAAGACCGGTCATTTCGTCAAAGACGGCATTGGCAAAACTGACCACTTCGGCGGCATTCATGGTCAGGCGTTCTTCGCGCACAATTTCGGCGACCAGTGCATGCACCTGACGGCGCAGTGCCTCGTCATCCAGTTTGTCCAGATCACTAAGGTCAATTTCATCAATCAGTTTGCTGTGGATGCGAAGTTTCGCGCTCAGCAGGTCATTCGTCCCCTTTGCTTTTGTATTGCCTTGCCCGCGCCGGGCTGGTTTGGCGGTGATTTTCGCCGGGGCAGCATGCGTTGGACCACCATTTTGGTGTTGTGTGCTGGCACTTTCCGGTTTTACCGCTGGCTGTCTGGAAAACCTCCCCATCAGCATGCCCGCCTTTGATCTTGCACCATGTCAACGTCCGTATGTTTTGCCTTCAGGGTTTTAATCAGAGCGCGCACATCCTTTGATATTTTGCTCTTGGGGCTGGCCTGTCCGATAGGTAGGCCAAAATTAACCGCTTCGGCCGCACCATCCCAGTCTGAACTGATGGACCCGGCGGCCTGTCGCCCCAGGGCTTTTTGCGCTTCGGCGATAGAGATGGAATGTCCAAAAACGCGCTTGGACATACGGTTCAGGATCAGGTTGAGCCTTTCGGTATTTTCCGGCACGGCCGCTTCAATATTGACGGCCAGATCACGGGCAGCATGTAAAGCGGGCACAGTCAGTTCAGAGACCAGCACCAGTGCATCAGACCCGGCAATGACATCCATGGTCCAGTCCTGCATCCAGCGTGAGATATCGATAACGATATGATCATAAATGCCGCAACATACATCCAGAAGTCGCCCAATAACCTGGGCATTGATCTCCTGATAGCCAAATGGATTGCGCGCTGCCCCCAACACATCAAATCCGCATGGGTGAGGGGAGGCAAACGCATCGATCAGGGCTTCGTCAATGCGCTCAGGATCGGCGGCAACATCACCAAGACGAAGATTAGCCGGGGCATCCAGATAGGACGAGCAGGCACCATCAACAAAATTAAGATCAATTAAAGCCACCTTGCCACCGGGTGCGTTATTGGCATGTAACTGAAAAGCGGTTTCAATCGCCAGCGTAGTGGCTCCCGCCCCGCCCACGGTGGACATGAAAGACCAGCATTTTGCCCCGGTGTTTGCCGGACGTTCTTTTTGCAGGGCCGTGCTGATCTGTCCCAATAATGCGTCCTGGGTAAAGGGTGCAGAGATCACAGAGGTCGATTTTAGCCTTAATAGAGCGTGCACAACTTCAACAGACAATAACTCACCAATGACCAGCACCGGGATGGCAGGGGCCAGTTTGCCTAATTCTTTCAGCCAGGCGGTCAGCCGGTCCTGTTCATTGGATGGGGGCTCCAACAGGATCAGATCCGGCTGACGCTCTGCCTGCCAGGGCAAACGGGTATGTTGATCGGCTCTGCAAAGCTCAAGGCAATAATGATCATGTTGGTGCAAGGCTGTGCGCACCGCATTGGCTGATGTGGCCAGTAAAGCTAGAACCTGTATGGATCTGTGATTGCCTTGATTTGTCGTTTTGTTCGTCATTAATAAAGCCCTATTCTTCGCTGACATTTTCGGTGGTGCGCATTTTCACCGGGGGTTCGCTTTCGTTTTTATTGTATCGCTGGATAGCCAGCGCCATGCGTGCGGTGGATACCGGTAGCGCTCCTTTGGCCAATCTATGTGCCTTGATGTTAGCGGCCACCGCAGAATTGTTTCCTATGCCGGGTGGTGTGGTGGCACAGGCCGTTAGCGTTAGAACCATGAGGGCAATGCCGGCGTAACGTATCATTTTCATTGTTCATCCCCTTCAATGCTGGCCAGCACACGCGGAAACGCCTGTTTCTTTGTGCTGTCCTGTGCCAATTTTTCTGACTGTGTGACATTGCGGCTGGTTTTGCCTTGCAGGAAAAGCTCAGCCTCACCAGGTTCATGCGTGCTACTCAGAGGTGATTGCAGGTCATTAATGTCGTCCACGGGCAACACCAGATGCGGTGTAATCAGGATGACCAGTTCAGTCTCATTGCGCTGAAACCGGGTGGAGCGGAACAAGGCCCCCAGTATCGGCACATCCCCAAGCCAGGGGGTCTGACGCGCCATATTGGTATAGGCGGACTGATACATGCCAGCGATGGCAAAGCTCTGGCCGTCACGTAATTCCACCGTGGTATCGGCGCGCCTCACCGTCAGGGATGGTATTTCCACGCCTTTGATGCGTATTGAATTGCGTTGGTCCAGCTGGCTGACCTCCGGGATCACTTTCAGATTGATCACGCCGCCGCTTAAAACCGTAGGGGTGAAGGCCAAACCGATCCCGAATTGGCGAAATTCGATGCTGATCGTGTCATTGCGATTGGCCACGGGAAAAGGAAACTCACCGCCCGCCAAAAAACTGGCCGTATCGCCTGATAATGCGATCAGATTTGGTTGTGCCAGTGTGCGGATGACGCCTTTTTCTTCCAGCGCATTAAGGAACAGGTCGATATTAGTGCCACCAATTGAGGTATTCACAGCACCAGCAGTGTTTGAGGCCAATCCGCCGACAAGACTGGCACTGGTCGAAAAAGAAAACTTGCCGGCTTTTTGTAATAACGAACCAAGCCCCATCTCCTTGATGGCAATGCGTGAGGCTTCGATAAAGCGCACTTCAAGCAGCACTTGTTGCTTGCCAGCAATGGCAATGCCATTGGTTACGGCATCGGGGGCATAGCGTTCGGCCAGTTCGCTGGCGCGAAGTGCCACTGGAGCGCTGGAAGCGGTGCCAGACAGATAAATCCCAAAGGCAGCAGCATGGGCGCTGATTTTCTCATCGGGCAGCACCAACGCCAGATCACGTTGTAAGCTGGCTATGTCATGGCCGACACGCACCTCGACAATATCGATTAATCTGCGCCTTTTGTCATACAGCAGGACATTGGTGGCACCGATGGATTTACCCTGCAGGTAAAATGTATGATCGGTCATGGGAAACACATCGGCAATTTCTGGCCGCGAAACTACAATCGTGGCAAACCCGGATTTGGTTTTCAAAACCGAGGACTTTGCAACCGGTACAGATATGTAACTGTCGTTATAGTCGCCCGCTTCAATGGCTCTTACCTGTGCCAGTGCAGGGGTATTGCAGAGCAAGAAAACACCAATGGCCAGCGATAAAAATCTGTTTGTATTTTGCATTTTCATGGCTTTTGTCCCCCTTCAAGATCAGACCCCAGACGCGCAAAAGTGTTGGCGCCGTGCTTCTGTGTTTGTTTGTTTAGTCCAGTGGCTGGCACGGAAACGGTGAGACGCGAATCCGGGCGGATGATCGCTATACGAATGTTTCTGGAATAAACTTTTGGACGTTTATTGCCCGATGTTACGGTTCGCGCAGGTTTAGCAACTTTCAAATCGGCAATGGTAATTTGCCGTGCCAATGCCTGCGTTTCTGAACCTGCCCGTCGTAAAGTCAGGCTCAACTCGCCAAGATCGGCGGCCAGTGCCAGTCTTTGTGCATCGCGGGGACTGACCTCAACAGTTACGGTTTTGGCCACTCTGGTTTTTTCGGTCCTGGCATCAGCATTTTGATCAACACCCAGCACCCGAACATTTTGCACGATCAAGTCAGAAACCGCATTGTCGCTATAACGGGTTTCATTATCCAATTGACGGACCAGCACAACATCAACACTGTCGCCGGGCAGAATAAACCCGCCAACGCCGCTGGTCTGATCCGTGCGGATAGCAAAGGCGCGCATATTGGGCCCAATTTGCAAAGACAGGGATTGCCGCTGCCCTACACCGGAGACTTTGAAATCCAGTATGGGTTCATTTTTGGCCATACGCATTAGGGCTGAGCGCCAGGTCTTGTTGTTTTCTGCAAAAGGTTCCAGCGTTGAATAAGCGCCTTTGGGGATATTCTCCTCTGGCCACTGCACGACTTTCAGGTCCGCAGCCTTTAAGGCATCACCAAAAGCAATTTCTTGTGCTGCCACAACGATGGAGGCTGTGGGCACACTCGGTTGTGCATGTTGAAGTTTATTCGCCGGTTGTGCTTTTCCGATCATGCCACGCATGAGAAATACAGCCAGTATCCCAAGCGTTGCTGATGCCCCGATGCTTATTATTGTCATTAAACGCATATTTTCCCCGCTTTAGATTTAGCCGTAACACACACGAGTGTATTGTTTGAGGTAATTATGTGTATATAGAAATCAATATCAGGATAAATACACAAGGCGTATTAAAATAATAATTGAGCATAATTATTTATAATTAAATATACAATATTAATTAAATGCACTATATTGTAGTAGTGAAATTTTATCGATTAAGAAAGGGTAAATTTCAATTAGTATGCGGTTTCTAAATTTTTCCGATAAAACGGTGCCATCAAAGAATTTCTATGGGTAAATCACCCCGATCAATGGAGAATGAATTATGGTAAAAAAGACAAAAGATACCGCCGCTAAAGTTGGTGCACGTATTGAAGCGCAAGGCAAAGATGTTGCACACAAAATATGGCTGGCTGGCGTTGGTGCTTATGGCCGCGCCTTTAGTGAAGCCCGTGATGGCGCCTTGAAACTCAATGCTGGTTCTGCCGAAATATTTGAAGATCTGGTCAAGCGCGGAGAAGCCATTGAAGGTGATGTGCTTAGCCGCATTTCCTCAAATGAACGAATTGCCAATGTAAGCTCGCGCGTAGCCAAGGTTGCTGGTGTAGCCAGTAAAATACAGAAAAAGCAACGCGAACGTCTTGAAGACCGTATGACCCGTATGCGGAACCTTCTTGGTCTTGGCAAGAAAAACAGCAAGGTTGATGCCTTGCACGCAAAAATAGACCATCTGGAAGAAGAAATTGCTGCGCTTCGCAATGAAACCACTGCCAAAAAAGCAAAAGAAGCGGATCAGAGTGTAGCCGATCGTCTTGCGCAATTAACCGGTGAAATTGAAGCCATAGCCAAGGAAAATTCCCCTAAGACGGCTCCTAAAAAGCGCACTCCTAAAAAAACTACCGCAAAAAAACCGGCGGCTAAAAAAGCTACAGTAAAAAAGCTTGCCGCGAAAAAACCAGTCGTTAAAAAGGCAGCGGCACCCAAAGCGCCGACTAAAGCAGCGGCTAATCCATCCAAAGCTGCATAACAACCTGACATAATACGTAATATTCTAACTGACGGGAGGCTTTGGCCTCCCGTTTTTCGTTAAAAACAAAGAGCAGTAGATGATATAAGCGTTTCTGGGAAAATGAGGGACAGGCGATGTTTGAACGTATACTTTGATATAAATATTCAGTTTCAAAGAGGCATTGGTATGTTTACGCGCAGACATGTTTTAGGCGCGGCGTCTGTAGGCACCGGAGTTTTGGCAATTGAAGGCCTTATGCCTGCATGGGCGCGTAGCGGCCCTGGTAGTTGGCCTCCGGCTGACCCGCACACTGGTGCGCATGAGTTTGACCTGAATATTGCGCGAACCCCAATTATGGTCGATGGAAAGCAAGGTACTGCGGTTACCATGAATGGTAGCGTTCCCGGCCCGATCATGCGTTTTAAAGAGGGGGAAACGGTTACCATTCGTGTGCATAACCAGCTTGATGAATCCTCATCAATTCATTGGCATGGTATCTTACTTGATTATCGCATGGATGGCGTGCCGGGTGTTTCTTTCCCTGGCATTCCGGCTGGTGAAACCTTTACCTATCGCTATCCGCTAAAACAAAGCGGGACGTATTGGTATCACAGCCATTCCGGTTTGCAGGAACAATTGGGCATGTATGGACCAATCGTTATTGATCCGCGCGATACTGACCCTGTTACTTATGATCGCGAACACGTCATTGTTCTATCTGACTGGATGTTCAAAAATCCATATCATGTTCTCGCAAAACTGAAAAAACAGAGCGATTACCTTAATTACCAACAGCGCACACTTGGCACTTTCCTTTCTGATATCAAGAAGGATGGTTTCTCTGCGACTTGGAAAGATCGCCTTATGTGGGGTAAAATGCGTATGTCACCTGCCGACATCGCGGATGTAACCGGTCATATTTACACCTATCTGATGAATGGCCACGGCCCGCAGGATAACTGGACAGGCCTTTTTAGGCCTGGTGAACGCGTAAGGCTGCGCATTATCAATGCCGCTACCATGAGCTATTTCAACTTTCGTATTCCGGGTTTGCGTATGACAGTGGTGCAGGCAGACGGACAGAACGTAGAACCCGTAACAATCGATGAATTTCAAATCGGTGTAACCGAAACTTTTGACGTTATCGTCACTCCCGAAGAGGACCGGGCCTATACGATATTTGCTGAGTCCATGGACCGCAGCAGCTATGTGCGTGGAACTCTCGCCCCGCGTTTGGGGATGAGTGCCGAAGTGCCGGCACTACGTGAACCGCCTTTACGCTCCATGTTTGATATGGGTATGGACATGGGCGGTATGGACATGGGGTCGACTGCCAAAAAGCCAGCCATGAATATGGGCGAAGTGGACCATAGCAAGATGGACCATAGCAAGATGGGCGGTATGGATATGGGCGGTATGGATATGTCCGGTGCAGGCCCAATTATTGCGCGCCATGGTCCTGATCATCATGGGCCTGGGGCAATTTCCGTTGCTGAAGTTCAGCGAAATCGTCTGGGAGAACCGGGAACAGGTCTGAAAGATGTTGGCCATAAAGTGCTTGTGTATAACGACCTTAAAGCCCTTATCCCTTATAATCAGACCCCGCCGGAACGAGAGGTGGAGCTTCATCTGACCGGTAATATGGAACGCTATATGTGGTCATTTGACGGCAAAAAATTTTCAGAAGTCAATAGTCCGGTAGCTTTCAAACTGGGTGAGCGACTGCGCCTTATTCTTGTCAATGATACCATGATGGAACATCCCATTCATCTGCACGGCTTGTGGATGGAGCTGGAGAACGGGCACGGTGAATATTTGCCTCGAAAACACACCATTTCCGTAAAACCGGGCGAGCGAGTTTCTGCCCTCATAAACGTTGATGCACCAGGGCGCTGGGCGTTTCATTGTCACCTGTTATTCCACATGGATATGGGTATGTTCCGGGTTGTTGAAGTATCTCCCTATGAAGGAGAAATCCTGTGAAAAAAAATCTCTTATTATTACCATTTTTGCCACCTTGCTTACTGCGGGGGCATCAATGGCTCAGGAATATCCAGGCACAGGTGCACCGGCTTCGTGGAAACCTCCTGTTGATGATGCAATGATTGGCAGTTTTTTTCAGGTGGACCGTTCTGAATTGGTGATGGGGCAGGGAACTACTGGTTATCTTTGGGATGCCCAAGGCTGGATTGGTGCTGATTATAACAAATTCTGGTTCAAGTTTGAAGGCGAAGGTGATTTTGACTCGCGTCTGGAGGGCGCTGAATTACAGGGCCTTTACAGCCACATGGTTTCACCTTTTTTCGATATTCAAGCCGGGATCAGGCAGGATGTTGGGCCGGGTGTGAAGCCTACAACGTATGCCGTAGTCGGCCTACAGGGCCTTGCGCCATATTGGTTTGAAGTAGATTCGACCATATTTTTAAGCGATGATGGTGACTTTACTGCCAGGGTCGAAGCAGAATATGATATTTTGTTTACACAACGTTTGATCGGGCAACCCAGGGTGGAATTTAACCTTGCGGCTCAGGACGTGCAGCAATTGGGCATTGGGTCCGGGCTCAGCACAGTTGAGATGGGTTTTCGGTTGCGCTATGAATTCAAAAGGGAATTTGCGCCCTATATTGGTATTGCATGGCAAAGTGCAATTGGTAATACCGCAGATTTTCGTCGTTTTGCTGGTGAGCAGGTTTCAACCACTTCTTTGGTCGCCGGTATTCGTCTGTGGTTTTAACCGGTTTGTGTTTCATAATAAGCGGTCATGGCCTGCATGGCTGAAAAACCACTTTCGCCCATATGCGGGGCGACCAGTGCCATAATCTGAAACACGGTTTTATGGATCAGGGCGGCCGGTTCTCCGTGTTGGCCTTCAATCAGGTCCATGCTTAACCAGAACGTCATTGCCGATAATATCTGATCGGTCAGGACTTCCTGCATTGGCGGGTCTAAAAACAAGACGTTGCTTTTTTTTAGATCATGGAGGAGATCGGTGATTGTGCGCCGCTTTTGCGCAAGCAAAGTACGAAATCGCATGGCCAGATCCGGGTAACGCGCCAGTAATTCGCCCAGATTGCGATAGAAAAACCGAAAATCAAAAATTTCTTCCAAAATGATATAATTATAAATCCAGTTATCCTCAATGGAGGTGATTTTGCCGCGTGTGCCACGCAGGATAATGCGCATTTCATGCTCAAAACCATCATAAAGTGCTCTGATGATCGCGTCTTTTCCCTTGAAATGATAATAAAGATTACCCGGCGACATTTCCAGCGCATTGGCAATATCGACCGCAGATTGCGCTGCTTCACCTTCTTCATTGAAGAGCGCCAGACTAGTGCGTAAAATACGGTCACGGGTTTTCATCAGAAACTCTGCCTGTGTTTTCAGAAACTCTGCCTGTGTTTATAGTTGAAGTTTGACACATTACCCGCAACATGAAACGATTTTATTCTAATGACATAATTATTCCTGATATTACAGGAAAACTATGCAGGGGAGATCGTGAAGTATGGCCAAAGCCACAGGAAATATTGGCGCCGATGCCGCCAGTTCAACTACGGCATTAAATCCTATGATGGGGATCAACCGTCAGGAATTACTGGGCGCAGTGGCGATGTTGCTCCGGCGCACAGGCACCAGCCCCAGGGCCTCGCTCAAATATGCTGGGCGCATGGCAAAAGAGAGCGTTGAGATTGCCCTTGGCAAATCGGAGCGCGCCCCGGACCCGCGCGATCGGCGTTTTCAGGACCCGGCATGGGCTTTTAACCCGTTTTACAAGCGTGGGCTTCAGGCTTATCTGGCCATGCAGGAAAATCTTGGCACCTGGGTCAAGGACCTTGAACTGGATGAGCTGGAACATGCCCGCGCCCAGTTTGTCATGGGTATGATCGTTGATGCTTTGGCTCCGACCAACTCTCTGGCCGGCAATCCCATGGCGCAAAAGCGCGTGATTGATTCTGGTGGCCTGTCGTTGATCAAGGGTCTGAAAAATGTTTATGAGGACATGACCAAAAATGGCGGCATGCCTTCGCAGGTTGATAAGCGCCCATTCAAAGTTGGCGAAAATCTGGCCAATACCCCTGGTAAGGTGGTCTGGAAAAACGAGTTGATGGAACTGATCCAATATACGCCGACCACGGAGAAGGTTCACAAAATTCCGTTTTTGCAAATCCCGCCGCAAATCAACAAGTTTTATGCCAGTGACCTGTCGCCGGAAAAAAGCGTAGTGCGCTTTTTATTGTCCCAGGGTATCCAGACATTCATTGTCAGCTGGGCCAATCCGCAAGAGGAAAATGCCGATTGGGGCCTGCAGGATTATGTGGACGCCCTGATACAGGCCAGTGAGGTGATCGCCCAAATCACCGGTTCGAAAAAACTGAATGTATCGGGGGCATGTTCGGGTGGTATTACCACGGCCACCTTTGCCAGTACGCTGGCCGCTGCTGGCGATAAGCGCCTGAATGCGTTGACATTTCAGGTCTGTGTACTGGACCCGCGCCGCGATGACAGTGAACTTGGGCAGATCGTATCGGAGCGCAGTATCGAGATTGCCCGCGCCTGGTCGCGCAATAAAGGCATACTGAAGGGCGATGACCTGGCTCGCATGTTTGCCTGGATGCGCCCCAATGATCTGGTGTGGAGCTATGTCATCAACAATTATCTGATGGGACAGGATCCGCCACCGTTTGACGTTTTGTTCTGGAACGCCGACACCACAAATTTACCGGCGCAATTGCATTCGGACTATCTGGACATGAGCGTAGACGAGCCGTTTGCCAATCCAGGCGAATTCGAGTTCGCCGGGCATATTGCCGATTTGACCAAAGTGAAATGCGACACCTTTATTGTCGCCGGAATCAAGGATCACATCACCCCCTGGAAAGCCTGCTATCGCACCACAAAACTGCTGGGGGCGAAAAATATCAAATTTGTGCTTTCCAATTCCGGCCATATCCAGTCTTTGCTCAACCCGCCGGGTAATCCAAAAGCCAAGTATTTTTCCAATGCCGATCTTTCCGGAACCGCTGATGAATGGGCCGCCAGCGCCGGGGAAAAAGCCGGTTCCTGGTGGGTGGAATGGGCCGAATGGCTTAAAAATCATTCCGGACCGGTGAAGGCTGCCCCCAAAACGCCTGGATCAACGGCATTTCCGCCACTGGTTGACGCGCCGGGTGAATACGTGTTCGGCTAGCTTAACGCCCGACTCACAGGAGGCCCCATGGCCAAGGCAAACGAACGTCTAAGTATCCGTTTTGAGACGATCGGCAATCAGGTTTTGCGCGTGGCGCACTGGCGGGCAGAAACCGATACGGGTAACCGGCCCTTGCTGTTTTTCAACGGCATTGGTGCCAATCTGGAACTGGCGCTGGTGCTGGGCGAGCTTCTGCCAGATCGGGATATCCTGACCTTTGATGTGCCCGGTGTCGGCGAAAGCCCGGCGCCCCTGCTGCCCTACCGCCCCTGGCAACTGGCCCGCATGGCCCGCAAGCTGGTGGATCGATACGGGTTTTATAATATCGACGTCATGGGCGTTTCCTGGGGCGGGGTGATGGCGCAACAATTTGCCATTCAATACCGTAAACGGGTTAAACGCCTCATTCTGGCGGCGACCACCACTGGCATGACCATGGTGCCGGGTAAAATGGCTTCCATTTCGAAAATGACCAATCCGCGCCGTTATGCCGATCCCGCCTATATGCTGAAAAACTTTGAAACTCTTTATGGCGAAGAAGGCGGCGACGGTGCAGAAGGTTTTGTCGCAGCCCTAAAACCACCAAGCCCCCGTGGATATTTGTTTCAGATGCTGGCCTTTGTCGGCTGGACCAGCCTGCCTTTTATGCGCATGTTGAAAATGCCAACCCTGGTGCTGGCCGGTGATCGCGATAGTATTGTGCCCATGGCTAATGCACATATCCTCAACTTTGCCCTGCCTAAATCACGCCTGCATGTGATCAAGGATGGCGGGCACCTTTTCCTGATCTCAAAGGCAGATATAACCGTGCCGGTCATTCAGGACTTCCTGAATGAGCCCTATGAAGTGGACCTGTCCGACATTCGTAATGGTGCCCAAACCGCTTGAGCGCATGGCTCAAAT
>JAJFFP010000049.1 GCA_021776595.1 Robiginitomaculum sp.
AACAAGTGTAGAGAACAGCCTTTTTCTAACGGGGCAATCCCATTCAACACCACAGATAGCTGATGCCACGGTTTCCCTGACTGTAACCTCGCCGCCTTTTTTGGATATTGTGGATTATGAGGCCGATAATTGGTTGCGGTGCTGGTTTTTGGACATTGAGCCTCAATCAGTAAAAATATCCAGACATCGAAATGTGGATGACTGGCAGGCGTTTATCGCATCAACCTTAAAAGAACTGGCAAGGATAACCATTCCAGGTGGGCATATAGCGTTTGAAGTTGGCGAGGTGCGCAATGGTTCCGTTCGCCTTGAGGACCATGTTATCGCGGCGGCCTCAGGGCTGCCGCTGGAAACATTGGGCGTTATGATCAACCAGCAGGAGTTTACCAAAACCTCTAATTGCTGGGGTGTTTCCAACAATAAAAGCGGCACCAACAGCAACCGCATAGTCATGTTCAAGAGACAGATATGACCAGGGATGAGGCTCAAGATATTGAAGAGGTGCTTGCACTATCCCGTCGTTCGATAAAAGGAATACCTTTCGGGAAAATTATTCATGACCTTTATGGCCATGAAGTCATTAAATTCGACCTGAAAGATCAGAACAACCAACGCATACTTGAAGTCATTAAAAAGGCCATGCAAGCGGTTTGCTGCACTGTGCAAGAGAAGCCGATTGAACGGTCTAGCCCCCAAGGAGTTGGCAATGCTATGGAGCCATTTGTCATTAACGCCCTCATTGATCACGGCTTGGTGGCGAGGTCGCCACTCACACAATCGGGTAGAGGAAAGTCCACGGGCTACCCTGATGTCAAGATCGCACTGGATGGTGTGCCAATTTATCTCGAAGTAAAAACCTATGCCGCAAAAAATCATGACACCACCCAGCGCTCGTTTTATTTATCGCCCTCTGATGATCCAAAAATCACTGATAATGCGGTTCATTTGCTGGTTGGTTTTGAAATCGTAAAAGAAGGCGATCTATTCCACCCCGTGGCATTTGAAATTGTTGACCTTTATGGCCTTCCTTGCGATTGGAAGTCAGAATTTAACGCAGACAATAAGAGGCTTTATGAGGACAGCAGAACCTTGGTAAAGTTTTCTACAACCTAACCCACCTCTGCCATTACCTTATCTGCCAGATCGGCAAACAACTTGCCAAGCGGGCTGTCCGGGTCCGTGGCTGGCGGGGTGCCATTATCGGAGGCCTCACGAAGGGTCGGGTCCAGTGGAATTTCGCCCAAAAATGGTACGTCCAGATCATCCGCCGTGCGTTTGGCGCCGCCTGCGCCGAAAATGTCTATGCGTTCGCCGGTGGCCGGGTGGATATAACCCGCCATGTTTTCCACCACGCCGAGTATGGGCACGTTTGCTTTTCGGAACATGTGCACACCCCGGCGCACATCGGCCAGCGCCACTTCCTGGGGCGTGGCGGCAATCACCGCGCCGGCAAGGTTGACGGTCTGCACCAGGGTTAGTTGCGCATCCCCGGTGCCAGGCGGCATATCAACAATAAGAACGTCCAGCTCGCCCCAATCGGTATCGGCAAACATTTGCTGCAAGGCACCAATAATCATTGGGCCGCGCCAGATCACTGCCTGGCCATCACCGACCATGAAACCCATGGACAGGGTTTTGACCCCGTGAGCTTCCAGCGGGATAATCTTTTCTTCCTTGCTCAACTTTGGTTTTTGTCCCTGCAAGCCAAGCAGGATCGGCGCGGAGGGGCCATAAATATCGGCATCCATTAAACCAACGCGTTTACCCTGTTTGGCCAGCGCCACAGCAAGATTGGCAGCAATGGTGGATTTACCCACGCCGCCTTTACCCGATGCCACAGCAATAACCGCATCAACACCCGGCAGGTCCTTGGGCTTTGGCGGCGGCGGGACACCATGGCCGCCGATTTTGCCGCTTTTCTTTGGCGTTTCGGCGGGGGTGTCCGAATGCGCGGTTAGCACGGCGGTAACGGCGGTGATGCCCTTTATCTTGCGCACGGCTTTTTCAGCGCGATGGCGCACGTCCTCCATCGTCTCGGCCATTTCCCGGCTGGTCTGGATAGCAAAGCCTACGCGGCCATCCTTCACCGTCAGGCCCTGCACCAATCCGGCATCCATAATATTTTTCTCACTTTGCGGGTCTTTAATTTTACCTAAAGCCGCACTTACGGTATGTATATTCGCAACTGTCATGCGCTTACTCCTTGATTGGTGCGTGTGTTCAGGTCACATATCGGCCAGACGTTGGCACGATACAAGAAGAAAGGCGAAATATGCCCTGGAATGATCAGTCAAATGGCAATGGTAATGGCTCTGATGGCCGTAATCGCAGCCAAAGGCCCGGCGATAATGGCAAAAGCCCATGGGGCAATGGACCGCAGGGTGGTGGAGAACCTCCCGAAGTTGATGTTGATGAATTGGTGCGCAATCTGCAAAAACGCCTGGGCGGTATTTTCGGCGGTGGCAGTGGCGGCGGCAAGGGCGCCGGTCGCGGTGGCAAGGGCCTGGGTGGTCTAGGCCTTGGGGTAATTGTTGTCGCCCTGATCGGGGTATGGTTTTTCACACCGGGTTCTGGCTGGTATGTGGTCAACGCGGAAGAGCAGGGCGTTATCCTGCGCTTTGGCGCTTATAATCGCACGGAGCTTCCGGGCTTTCACTGGAAACTACCCGTGCCCTTTGAAAAGGCACTAAAGCCAAAGGTCGCCCGCGTGCATCAGGAAAATATCGGCTTTCGCGTTTCAGGTCGTAATGTTGCTTCCAATATTCCCCATGAGAGCCTGATGCTGACCGGCGATGAAAACATCGTTGATATCAATTTCTCGGTGATCTGGCAGATCAATAACGCCCGTGACTTTCTTTTTAATCTGGATGACCCGGTCGGGGCCGTAAAAGCCGTTTCCGAAAGCGCCATGCGCGAAGTCGTTGGTAAAAATGATTTACAGCCGATCATTACGCGTGGTCGTTTGATTGTGGAAAACTCGGCCCGTGATCTGATCCAGACGGCGCTTGATGAATATGGTGCCGGTGTAGTGATTACGCAGGTGCAATTACAAAAAGCAGATCCACCATCACGGGTGCTGGAGGCCTTTCGCGATGTGGTCAATGCCGGACAGGATGCTGAGACCAAGGTTAATCAGGCAACCGCCTATGCCAATGATGTGGTGCCAAAAGCGCGCGGCGATGCGGCCAAACTGGAACAGGAAGCCATTGGCTATCGCGATTCGGTCATTGCCGAGGCCACGGGGGAGGCCGAACGCTTTAACCTGATCCATGGTGAATACAAAAAGGCGCCGCAAGTGACCCGTCAGCGCATGTATCTGGAAACCATGGAGCGGGTATTGCGCGGCACGGACAAGATCATACTTGATAAAAAAGCCGGTAATCAGGTGGTGCCTTATCTGCCACTGAACACCAAAAAATTACAAAACCCACAGGGAGGCCGCTAATGGGACGTCTGGTCAGCATATTATTTATACTGGTGGCAGTCTTGGGTGTGGTCTTTGCCAGCACCATGCTGTTTACCGTGGATCAACGCGAACAGGCTCTGGTCCTGCGCTTTGGCGAACCGGTCGGGGTTGTTAATCCCTGGAATGAACAAGAAGATCCGGGCCTGCATATGAAAACCTTCCCCTGGGAAGATGTGGTCAAGTTTGACCGCCGTAATCTGATGCTGGACATTCCACCGCAGGAAATCACAGCCTCCGATCAGGAACGTTTGATTGTGGATGCTTTTGCCCGTTATCGTATTTCTGATCCCTTGCAGTTCTTCAAGGCGGTTAGAGACGTGCGCGGGGCCACCACACGTATGGCGCCGTTTATGGAAGGCAGCCTGCGCCGGGTTTTGGGCGGAGTGAAATCCAACGATATTGTTTCTGGCCACCGGGCAGAACTGATGATTGCCATTCGTGATGCGGTCAATGCACAGGCGCGCGAATCCAACCTTGGGGTTGAGATTATGGATGTGAAAATCCGCCGTGCCGACCTGCCGGAACAAAATGCCGAGAAGGTGTATTCGCGTATGCAGTCCGAGCGCCAGCAGGCGGCGTCGCAAATCCGTGCCGAGGGTGAGGAGCGCGCGCGCACCATTCGCGCCGAAGCGGCACGGACCGTGCGGGTGACCATTGCCAAGGCAAGGGAGAAATCTTCGATCCTGCGCGGTGCCGGTGATGCCAAGCGGAATGACATTTATGCATCCGCCTATAGCAAAGACCCGGAGTTTTTTGCCTTTTATCGCTCGATGGAAGCCTATGAAAAGGCTTTGGTGGATGGCAAAACCTCTATGGTCTTGTCTCCGGATAGCGACTTTTTTGGCTATTTTGATACGCAGAAGAAATAGGCACGAATGATAAACTTGCGTAGCGTTTTATGGGCTCTGGCCGGGTTGGCACTATTGCTGGCCCCGCCGGCCTTTTCACATCCGGCCCCTGACGGATTTGCCAAGCTGGCGGCGCGTTTGTCTCCGGCGGTGGTGAATATATCCACCAGCCTGAAAGTGGATGGGGAATTACCGCTTTTCCCCAAAGGCTCGCCGCTGGAACGGTTTAACGACACCTTTGGGCAAGGCCAGCCGCGCACGGAAAACTCTTTGGGTTCGGGCTTTGTCATCGACCCCAAAGGCATCATTGTCACCAATGATCATGTGATTAAAGGCGCTGATGAAATCGAAGTTACGTTTCCTGATGGCACGACTTTGCGGGCACAAGTGGTTGGCCGTGATGCGGCCACTGATCTGGCGGTTTTGCGGGTAAGCCCTGACGGGGATTTACCGGCCGTTCCGCTGGGGGATTCCGATACCGCCCTGAGTGGCGACTGGGTACTGGCCATTGGCAATCCCTTTGGCCTTGGCGGGTCGTTATCAGCGGGGATTATCTCGGCGCGCAACCGGGATATTCAGTCCGGTCGCTATGATGATTTTATCCAGACCGATGCGGCCATAAACAAGGGGAATTCGGGCGGGCCATTGTTCAATATGGATGGCGAAGTGATTGGCGTAAATTCTGCGATATTATCCCCCTCCGGCGGGTCCGTGGGGATCGGCTTTTCCATACCTTCCAATCTGGTTAGCCATGTGGTGGAACAATTACTGGAATATGGTGAGGCGCGCCGTGGCTGGCTTGGGGTTTCTGTGCAATCGGTCAGCCGTGAAGTGGCACAATCCTTTGGTCTGGAAAAACCAAGGGGGGCCATTGTGCTTAGCATTACTGCCGGTGGCCCGGCGCAAAAGGCCGGGCTGGAGGTTGGCGATCTGATCACCCAATTTGGTGATGAAGCGATCACGGACTCGCGGGCGCTGACGCGCATCGCCGCCGATAGTGAAATCGGCAAGACGGTAAAAGTGCATTACATTCGCGGAAAAAAACCATCGGTGACGAACGTGATTGTTGGCCGTTTGCAAGAAGATGCAAAACCAGCAATAAAAATTGAAGGTCCTGTAAAAAAGACCAAAGGACAGGTGCTGGGTATGAGCCTTGCTGTTCTGGATAACACCTTGCGTCGACGTTATAATATTCGCTCGGACATTTCGGGGCTGGTCGTTATTGATGTTGCAAAAGGCAGTGATGCTTTGAGCAAAATCCGGGTCGGCGATGTGATCGAGGAAGTCGGTTGGCAAAAGGTGGAAACCGTTGAAGCGGCGGAAGCGCGGATCCGCGATTTACAAAAAACCGGTAAAGGTCCGGTGGCGCTGTTGATTAACCGTCATGGGGAATTGCTGCCCAGGGCGCTAAAATTCTGAATACCGGCTGAAACCCTTACCAGTTTTCCCGCCTGGCGGTGACTTTGCCATAATCAATCAGACATTTCATATAGCGTGGGTGAAACTGGATCGGGTTTTCCAGCACCTTGTCCTCAATGCGCCACTCTGCGCAGGTTTTATTCTGGCCATCTAAGGCAAAGCGATGGTCGCCAACGCCGGCATCAATTTTGACCGAACGGAACTGATAACCGGCAACTTCGCTTTCTTCGTGAATTTTATATTCGGAAAAATTATACACCTGATCGCTTAGAATATCGACTACGCGGGCTATCAGTGACAGCAAGCTCCACTCTTTATGCCCGCCATTTAACCCGCCCGTGGGCGCTGTCGCCGTGCATAATGCTGAGTCGGATTTGCCGCATTTTGGCTTGATAAGCTGATCACCATTGATAATCAGATAGACTTGGCGGGTATCCATGTCCGGCTTTGCACTTCTGGCCATTTCATCATGATATTTCTGCATCGCCTGGCCAACGCGGTCGCTGAACATGCCAAAACGCGCACCACCATCAATATACATGCGGTTATCGATAAAAATTGGCAAGGCGGCCAGGGGAACGGACGAGGAAGCGGCGACGGCATCAATCATACAATCAGTGATAAAGGCGCGTTTGGCGTCTGTTCTGGCATCCATAGCGCGCCGTGCCATTTGTGTCATGTCAAAGGCAACGGCATGGCCGGTATCCACATCTACGGCGGCGATATAGAGCTTCCGTTTAAGTCTTTCCCGGTCAGCAATTTTATTGATCAGGTCATATTTGTTGATGATCCGTCCGACCTCCAGGCGAAACGGGTCAAGATCGGCTAGTGCACCCTTTTTCAAGGTGGTCAGGTAATCACTGATACTCAGCTTGCCGTTTTCCTGCTTGACATAGGTGTTCAGCACTTTGTTCTCACCCGTGATTGAATAACCATCCACAGCGGCCTGCGGGGTGTTGGTAAAGGCAGCCAGGCTGAGCAGAGCGCCCGTGCTGACCCCGGTGACAACGGAAAATTCTGGCAGGCCAGCGCCGTTATTATCGGCCCATTGAGAGATAAACCCCGCCCCGAAAGCGCCGTGTTGTCCACCACCAGACAGATAGAGAACCGGGCCCTTATTCTCCTCCATCGCGGTCATCAGGTCGTCATTTATGCGTTGCGGGCTGTGCTGCAGGGTCAGCTCATATTTTGGAATATTGCAAAAGGCATGATTAGCGGTTACTGGCGGCGTGATTTTGTAATTACTGCATCCGGCCAGCATGGCGACCAGGATCAGTAAAACCAGTATTCTCAGTGCAGGCATGACGAGGCCTATCCTTATAAACGCCCATAGGTTGTAAACAAAAATGGTCTGAGAGTCGAGCGGTAACAGGTTATTGGCAAGTTTATCGTCTGGTGCCGACAAATTCCTTGCGGCGAAAACCCTGGAAAAAGAGGGCCGTTGTCAGGTCCGTATGACGAATTTGCGCATTGGCCGCTTCGGCAAGAACCGGTTTTGCCTTATAGGCAAGACCCAGTCCCGCCGCTTTGATCATATCCAGATCATTGGCCCCATCGCCTATAGCCAGAACCTGTTCGGGGGTAATGTCCTGAATTTTACAATATTCATGCAGGGCTTCGGCCTTGGCCTGGCGGTCCACAATAGGTTGGGCCACTTCTCCGGTCAGAATGTCGTCCTTGTGCAAGATTTCATTGGCCTTGTTGTGTTCAAAATTAGCCAGTTGCGCCACCCGGCTGGTAAAAAAACTGAACCCACCGGAAACCAGTGCGGTGGTGGCCCCTTTGGCGCGCATGGTGCGGGTCAGCACCCGCACACCCCTGTTCAGGTTAATACGTTCCTCAAAACATTCCTGTAATAATGAAACCGGCTTGCCTTTGAGCATGTGAACACGTTTTATAAGGGCATCTGCGAAATCCAGCTCACCGGCCATCGTTGCGGCAGTAATGGTGCGCACTTCTTCGCCAAAGCCGGCCAGGTCGGCCAGTTCGTCAAGACATTCTTCTCCAATAATGGTGCTGTCCATATCGCAAACAAGAAGCCGGATACGAAGGGCGCTTTCATCACGCAGGCACCAATCCACCTCCAGATCGGTAAAGGCCTCGGCCAATGGTTCGCGCTCGGCAAGTCCGCGCATGGTCAGCGCTTCACCCGGAGAAAGACTTGCCATATGCTTTAAGCCCAGTGCTTCGGCACGTGATCGTGCCTCCGGTAAAGCCGGATCATCAGGGCGGGAAACCAGAATAAGGGTTGTGTCAGTCATGGGCTCTCAAATTTTGCAAGCACGATTGGCGCCTGTCCTTCTGATTTATGGGCCAACGGCAAGTGGCAAAAGTGCCCTTGCCGTTGATTTGGCGCATCATTTTGGTGGGGAAATTATAAACGCAGATTCAATGCAGGTCTATCAGGGATTGCCGATTTTGACGGCACAACCTGATTTGGGGGAACAAGACGGAATTCTGCACCATCTTTTCGGGCACAGGGAAGTGAGCAAAACCTATAGCGTTGGCAAATGGCTTGAAGAAGCACTCAGTGCCATAAAAGTGGTGCGCGGAAAAGGCAAAGTGCCGATACTGGCAGGTGGAACCGGCCTTTATTTTGAAGCTCTGACGCGGGGTCTTGCCAAAATTCCAGAGGTTGATGCGTCTGCTGTTGCCAAAGCAGATAAGTTTCTACAGAAGCACGGCATGGCAGCCCTGCGCGATGAAGTGGCGCGCATTGACCCGGATGCGGCGGCGCGAATACAGGGGGCAGACCGGCACCGGCTATTGCGGGCACTGAGCGTTTATCTGCATACCGGGCAAAGCCTCAGCAGCTTTCATGGCAATACCCAACCGGCACTGGCACCGGGAAGCTGGCGGGCCATGGCCTTAAAGCCAGAGCGGCAATGGCTGTATGCGCGTATTGAGGCACGTTTTGAAATGATGATTAAACAGGGTGCACTGGACGAGGCCAGCACCATGGCCCGGCGTAATTTGCCGCCAGATTTACCAGCGTTAAAAGCGCTGGGGTTAAAACCGCTTATGGAATATATGCGAGGGGGTATGAGCCTTGATGAGGCCAGAGAAATTGCCGCACGGGCCACCCGGCATTACGCCAAGCGCCAGTTTACCTGGGCTTCAGGGCGCTTCGCAAGCTGGCCGGTCATAGATGCAATGTCGCCCCGGCAACAAAATGAGCAAGCCTTTGAGATCGTCAACAGTGCAGCAATAGCAGCACCAGAAGCATAATTGCACAGCTAAAGCTGATAAAATAAAGGGTAAATTCGCTCCAAAGCCTTGAAAATTCGGGCGTAGCACCGCAAAAAGGACCGGAATTTATCTTGGTTGTGACATTTGTGCACAAGGCCGGTTCGCGAAAAGGTTCGCTCATCCATGTTGGCGCGTTTATTTGGTTTAATGTCGGCCGATATGGCCATTGATCTGGGAACAGCGAATACGCTGGTTTACGTCAAGGGGCGCGGCGTGGTTCTGAACGAGCCATCCGTGGTCGCCTACGAGCTTAATGGCGGGCGCAAAACCGTGCGCGCCGTTGGAACCAAAGCCAAGGAAATGCTGGGAAAGACGCCAGGCCATATGGAGGCCATTCGTCCCATGAAGGATGGCGTTATTGCCGATTTTGAAGTCGCCGAGGAAATGATCAAGTCTTTCATTCAAAAGGTGCACAACCGGCGCACCTTTACCAGCCCGCAAATCGTCATCTGTGTGCCTTCGGGGGCAACGGCGGTGGAGCGGCGCGCCATTCAGGATTCGGCCATGGCCGCCGGTGCCCGCCGGGTATACCTGATTGAAGAGCCGATGGCCGCAGCCCTTGGTGCCGGTTTGCCGATTAATGAAGCCACCGGTTCCATGGTGGTCGATATTGGCGGGGGCACAACCGAAGTGGCAGTATTATCCCTTGGCGGCATTGTCTATTCGCGCTCGGTTCGCGTAGGCGGCGACAAAATGGATACCGCGATTATCAATTATGTTCGCCGCACTACCAATATGCTGATCGGGGAAGCCAGCGCGGAACGGATCAAAAAGGAAATTGGTAGCGCTGCTGCGCCCAAATCCGGCGATGGCCTGTCCATGAACATCAAGGGCCGGGATTTAATGGCCGGGGTGCCGCGTGAGGTGCGTATCACCGAATCCATGATTGCTGAATCCCTCTCTGAGCCGGTGGAACAAATTGTCGAGGCGGTAAAGGTGGCACTGGAATCTACCCCACCGGAACTTTCCGCCGATATTGTGGATAAAGGCATTATGCTCACCGGCGGCGGGGCGTTATTGCGTAATCTGGATATGGAATTGCGGGTGCGCACCGGCTTGCCGGTCATGCTGGCGGACGAGCCACTTTCCTGTGTGGTGCTGGGGTCTGGCGAGGCGCTGGAAAACCTGAAAGTCATGAAAGGCCAATTGTCTGCGGTATAGGATGAAACCTTAACGCCAATGGCCTAATTGTGTATTCCAACCCGGTTCAGACCCAGTGTTTGAACGAACACAAATACAGAAAAGGCGCATCCTGATCTATGGCTAAACGGCGCTCATTAGGAATATTCAGTGGCCTGGGTGGCCCATGGGCGCGCGGTATGCTGGTGGTGCTGGTGCTGCTTTCCATCGCTATGTTGGCCATTGACCGGGCGCGGCCGGAACAATCACCTTTTTATGGCATTAAACGCGCCATTGCCGATGGCACAGGTCCGGTGCTGACTGTGCTTTCCGCCCCTTTGCGCACCCTTAATCAGTTTAGTGCGGCAATTTCTTCAAACTGGCAGGCGGCCAAACGGGTGCGAGCGCTGGAACAGGATAATCGCAACCTCATGCAGTGGCGTGATCTGGCGCTGGCGCTACATGAAAAAATGAGCCGCTATGAAGAATTACTGGGGGCACCGCAAGCCCCAACCCCGATTGTAATGACCGCCAGAGCCATCACCGATGCTGGTGGACCTTTTGTGCGCGCCCGGCTGGTCAATGTAGGCATAAATGACGGGGTGGCAGAGGGGCAGGCCGTGCTGGCCTATAATGGATTGATCGGGCGCATCATGGCAGTGGGCAAGCGGGCTTCGCGGGTTTTACTGCTTACCGACCTTAACAGCCGGGTGCCGGTTTTTATTACTGGTATTGATGCCCATGCCATTCTTGCAGGCGATAATTCTGGCACACCCAGACTGATTTATATTGAGCGCGGTGTGGAGGTTAAGCCGGGTATGCGGGTGGTTACGTCCGGTGAAGATGGGGTATTACCGCGAGGTCTGGCCATTGGTCAGGTGGCCCCTGCGCGCGGGCAGAACTGGCAGGTTTTGCTTTTTGCCAAACCCGAACGCGTTGATTATGTCAGTATTTTACAAATCCCGCCGGTGCGCTTTGAAGCCACAGAGCCTACAGAACCCACCGTATCTCCTGATCCTCTGGCCGCAAAGAATGAGCAAACCGCTTTGCCGGAGACAGGCACTGGCGAGGAGGGTGACCATGGGTAATACCGCATTTTTACAGCGTGTTACCATTATCGCATGGGCGGTTACACCGTTCCTGCTCGCGTTATTTTGTGTAATGATTTATGTCGCGCCCTTGCGTATTGGTAATTTGAACATTCCCATGCCGCTATTGCCCTTTATGGCGATTTATTTTTGGGTAATGACCCGTCCGCAATATATGCCATTTTATGCAATATTTCTGATCGGTCTATTTCAGGATGCCCTGACCGGTGGCCCCATGGGGCTGTGGGCGGGCAGTTATTTGCTGGGCGCCGCCATAATGAGCACGCAGGCGGAAGTGATTGCCGGGCGCGGGCGTTCGGCGCTCTGGTTAGGTTTCTTGCTGGCCGCGATGATTTTATTCATGCTCGTCTGGGGCGCGGCGCGCCTTTCGCTGGGGCCATCACCATCGGGGGGACGGCTGGGGCTGGAATTGCTGATTACCCTTTTGGCCTATCCAATTATTAGCCGGGGTTTTTCCATGATTCAGCGGGCCACCAGCCATTCTCGCCGTTTAACCGTGACCAGCACCAAGGTGGATTACTGATGGCGCGCCGTGACGAAGACAGTGGTGCGCTATTTACCCGGCGCGCTTTGGTTCTCAGCCTCGCGGGTCTCGCAGGATTTGGGGCCTTGTCGGCCCGGCTTTATAAATTGCAAATTCTGGAATCAGACCGCTATCGGGGTCTCTCCGATGAAAATCAGTTCAACTATCAGCTATTGGTGCCCAGCCGTGGGCGTATTCTGGACCGCAATGGCGTGCCGCTTGCCGAAAATGCGGACAATTTTCGCCTGCTTCTGGAACCGGAACAAGTGCATGATCTGGATGCCTTGCTGGTGCAATTATCCAAAATCGTAACGCTGACCGATGCTGGCCGCGCGCGGATAAAAAAAGCCGCCCGTCGTCGCTCGAAATCAACAGCGGTGGTGCTGGTGGAAAACCTGGACTGGTCCACTTTTGCCAAAGCCAACCTTTTATTGCCGGAATTATCTGGCGTGCGCCCCGATGTGGCGGAATTGCGGGTTTATCCTGATGGACCGTATATGGCCCATGTGTTGGGCTATGTGGGGCGGGTGCCCGAAGATATGCAAACTGATGAGCCGCTCTTGCGTCATCCTGGCTTTCGCATTGGCCGCACCGGGGTTGAAAAAGCAAAGGATCAATTGCTGCGCGGTGAAGCGGGCGCCTTGAAAGTAGAGGTTAGTGCGCTTGGCCGCGTTGTGCGTGAACTGCCAGATCCGGCGACCCGTGCGCGACCGGGCAAAGATGTGGTGCTGACCCTTGACCGCAGCATACAAAACTTTGCCGCCAATCGCCTGGAGGGGCAAAGTGCGGCGGTTTGCGCCATTGATATTCAAACCGGGGCGGTGCCGGTATTGCTTTCTACACCGGGGTTTGATCCAAACCTCTTTGCGATGGGCATTTCCGGCACGGATTATAAGGCATTGCTGGCAGATGATCACAAACCGCTGTTTAACAAATCTCTGGGGGGCACTTACCCGCCGGCATCGTGTTTCAAACCGGTGGTGGCGGTGGCGGCACTAACCCATGGTGTTACTGATGGTAAAGAACGCATACGCTGCACCGGTAAAATCAAACTGGGTGATCGCGAATTTCATTGCTGGAAGCGCAAAGGGCACGGGCCGGTCAATATGCTGGGGGCAATTGGCACGTCTTGCGATATTTATTTTTACGAAATGGCGCGCCGGTTGGGCATTGACCGCATTCATGATACGGCGCTGGAATTTGGCTTTGGGCATAATTTTGATCTGGATATTGGCGGTGGCAATGCCGGTCTGGTGCCAGATCAGGCCTGGAAGCGGGCGCGCTTTGGCACGTCCTGGTCTCAAGGTGAAACCCTGATTTCCGGTATCGGTCAGGGGTATCTGGCGGCGACACCTATACAGCTCGCGGTGATGACCGCACGTCTGGCCAGCGGGCGCAAAGTGGTGCCGCATCTGATGGTGCAGGATACACCAGCGCCTGACGAATTAGATGTTCAAGGCCTGGACTATTCGCTTGAAGCCCTGGGGGCGGCCCGCGCCGGGATGATTGCTGTTTGTGAGGCACCCTGGGGCACCGCGCACCGTCTGGGCGGCCTTGGACTCGGTGATATTCAGATGGCCGGCAAATCCGGCACCGGGCAGGTGCGCCGGATCAGCAAGGTCGAACGCGATGATCGGGTGCGCAAGAATAATGAATTGCCCTGGAAGCTGCGGGACCATGCCTTGTTTGTCACCTATGCCCCTGCGGACAGGCCGCGTTATGCGGTGGCCGTGGTGGTTGAGCATGGGGGCGGTGGATCTTCGGTGGCTGCGCCACCCGCACGGGATATTTTACGCGAATTGCTGCGCAGTGATCCAGTGACGATCGCCAGACTATCAGGTGCCGAACAGGCAAATAATGGCGCGCCGACATGAATGAATTTCGCGTAGCCAGAATAGAGCGCACCATACCGTTTCGGGTAAAAATTGCGCGGATTAACTGGATGCTGGTGCTGCTGCTCTGTCTGGCGGCCATGACCGGGGTGGCGGTTTTATACTCCATTGCGGATGGTTCATGGACGCCGCGCGCCGCCCAGCACGGGGTGCGCTTTGGTGTATTGCTGTTGGTGATGCTGGGCCTGGCGCTCATTGACATCAGGTGGTGGATGTCGCTGGCCTATCCGACATATATGATTGCAATTTTATTGCTGGTTGGGGTCGAACTGGTCGGGGTTAAAGTTATGGGGGCGCAGCGCTGGCTGCAATTGGGGCCGGTGCGTCTGCAACCGGCAGAGATTATGAAGCTGGCTTTGGTGCTGGCACTGGCGCGTTATTATCACGGGCTGGCTATAGAGCGGGCGACCTCGATCCGGCATCTTGCTATCCCGGCACTGATGATAGCGGCGCCGGTACTGTTGATCCTGCATCAGCCCGATCTGGGCACCGCCATGCTGGTTGGGGCCACCGGTGTGGCCATGGTGTTTCTGGCGGGGTTAAGCTGGCGGGTTATTATTATCGGCGGCATTACAGGTTTGATCGGCGGTATCGCATTTTTAATCTTTGGTTTGCATGATTATCAACGCGCCCGGATTGAGACCTTTTTGAACCCGGAGAGCGATCCGCTGGGCGCCGGTTATCATATTTTGCAATCCAAAATCGCTCTGGGGTCTGGTGGTTTGACGGGAAAAGGGTTCCTTGGTGGCACACAATCGCATTTGAATTTTTTGCCCGAAAAGCAGACTGATTTTGTTTTTACCGCGCTGGGTGAAGAGTTTGGCTTTATCGGCACGTTAAGTGTGCTGATCCTTTATGTGCTGATCCTGATGACGGGGATGATGATCGCCGGTCGCTCGCGCCATACCTTTGGCCGCTTGGCGACAGCGGGGGTTTGTGTCACTTTTGCGCTTTATGTGCTGGTCAATATTTCTATGGTCATAGGACTGATCCCGGTAGTGGGTGTGCCGTTACCGCTGATTTCTTATGGTGGCACGGTGATGCTGACGGTGATGATCGGCTTTGCGCTGGTAATGAATATGCACATTTACCGCGATGCGGAATTGCCCACCGGGCGCGGGTTTTTTCTTTAACCGGTTTTTTGTTCTTTTTTACCTGGCGTATGGGACTGTGGCCCTTTTTCTGCCCAATAGAACATGGCTTCGGCCAGTTTGCGCGCATCAAAGGGCTTGGACAGCCAGGCATCCATGCCGGCAGCCGCAAAGCGGTCCTGCTCATCGGCGACAATATGCGCCGTCAATGCAATAACCGGGGTGTCGCAGCCCTCTTCGCGCAGCCTTCTTGTGGCAGAAACACCATCCAGAACGGGCATTTGCACGTCCATAAGGATGATGTCGAACTTTTCCGTCAAGGCGGCCTCAACAGCTTCCTCGCCATTATTGGTCATCACCAGGGTTTGGCCCATTCTGGTCAGGATGGTTTTGATTAAAAGCTGATTGGCCGGATTATCTTCTGCCACCAAGATGTGCAATTTACCTTGTTTGGATGGTTTAACGTTCCTGGGTGCTGTTTTCTTTTTGTCGACATTGTGCCGTTGCAACGGAACTTCAAACCAGAAGGTGCTGCCAACATCCAGCACGCTGTCCGCACCGATCTTGCCATTCATGACATCAATCAGGCGTTTGCAAATTGCCAGTCCCAGTCCGGTTCCGCCAAATTTGCGAGTGATCGAGGTGTCTGCCTGAGAAAAATCCTGAAACAGGTTTGGCAGGACGGCCGGATCAATTCCGGTGCCTGTATCCGTGACCGTAAAGCGCAGATTGTGGTCTTTTGCCTTGCTGATCTGAATAGCAACACTGCCATGATCGGTAAATTTGATCGCATTGTTGATCAAATTGACCAGTATTTGTCGTATGCGCGAGGGATCTCCGATAAAGTTGCCTCTGGCTGCCTTGGCAATCTTTATATCAAGGGAAAGACTTTTTTCCTTCGCCAAGCCAGCCAGCATGTCCTTGACCGCATCAACTTCATTTTGCAAATCAAACGGCGTTTTTTCAACGTCCAGTTTTCCTGCATCCAGTTTGGAAAAATCAAGTATGTCATTGACCAGCGACAATAAATGCTTGCCCGCAGTGTTGGCACTGCTGGTCAGGCGGGTTTGCTCATCACTTTGCGGCATATCCAGTAACAGGTCAGTCATGCCAATAATGGCATTTAATGGGGTTCTGATTTCATGGCTCATGGTGGACAGGAACCGCGAACGTTCCTCGGCGGCGGCTTCGGCGGCCTTTTTGGCCTTTATGGTTTCCAATACGGCTTGTTTGCGTGCGGTTATGTCAAACGCAATGCCCCGATAGCCAATCACATCTCCGGCATCATTGGTTAAAACCCGGCACGTGGTTCTTGCCCAAATTTCCGGCTTCCCGTTCAAAGGGCTCATTTTCAGGTCATTTTCAAAGCCGCCATCACTATTGCGTATGGCTTCCAGCCATTCATGATGTCTGGGTTCCATGGCGGGAGCCAGCGTATAGGTTGGCTTGCCAATTAAATCCTCAGGTCTGGCCCCAAACAGTTTAGTGGCATTGTCAGAAATATAGGTAATGTTGCCTTCAGTATCCAGATCAAACACTGCCCCATTGGCAATGCGCACCACATCACGGATGCGGTGTTCGCTGGCTTTAAGCTGTTCTATGGCTACATGCTGTTCCGTGGTGTCGGTAATGGCGCCGCGATAGCCGATAATTTCACCTTTTTCGTTCAAGACTGCCCGGCCATTAACGGTTACCCAGCCACGCGACTTATCCTTGCGTATGATATGCCGTTCAACATTCTTCCAGCCCTTGTTTTGCCTCGCCTGGCAGATCCATTCCTCATAGGTAAAAGACTTTTCAATCACCAGATCGGTAGGCACTGTGCCGATGAGTTCAGCGGGGTCATAGCCATATATTTGACTGGCGGCATCTGAAAGATAGGTGATGCGTCCTTCTGCATCCAACTCGAAGATACATTCGCCGGTAATCGAAGTCACATCATGAAAGCGTTGTTCGCTTTTGATCAGGTCAGCTGTGGCCCTTTTACGCTCGGTTATATCATGTAATGCACCGGCAATAGCGATGGCTCGACCCTTTTCATCCTGTCTTGCCAGACCCCGGTTCTCCACCCAGATTATTGTCCCATCAGGCCTGATGCAGCGATGCTCAATGCAAAACTTTCCGTTTTCTATATTTTCGGCAGATGCAAGAATTTGCTCGCATACCGCTGTTCGTTCTTCGGGGTGGATAAGGGATTCCAGCATTTCCCAACTCGCCTTATGGCCCTCATCCAGACCAAGAATTTTTTGCACATGCGGTGACCATGACATTGCCTTATCGGTTTTGCCTGCATCTTTGGCCCGCAAGTCCCAGCTCCACAACCCAAAAGCCGCAGAATCAACGGCAAGATCAAGGCGGGCACGAACTTCCTCAAGTTGCTGAGTGGAACGCACGCGTTCCTCAATATCGGCAATAGTTCCCATGATGGTCGGTATGTCGCGGCCAGGCGAAAATTGCGAAGTTGCCCGAATGCCCATCCAGCGATATTCACCATTTGCCGTTAAAAACCGGTAACGACGAGATAAGGTTGCCTTGCTTTTTATGCCGTCATTAAAACTTTTCCAGGCATCCTTGAAATCATCTGGATGCACACGAGATTTCCATTCTTCCATAGACACTCTGCCTGGCGAGCGACCTTCACCGATCAATTCCCCTGCTTCGGCAGAATAGGAAACTGTCTTTTTGACCAGATCAATTTCCAGAAATCCGATTCTGGCGGCGCGTAAATACATTTCCTGCCGACGGCGCAAGGCGCGCACTTCGGTTTCATCACGAAGCACGCCGATCAGGGCAATAACTTCATCCTGATCATTACATTCCGGGTGCACGACCATCAAACCATCCCGCCGGGTGCCGTCTGCCCGGTAATAGGTGCAATCTTCTTCAAATGGCGCACTGGTTTCGCGGGTCAGGTTCGCCGCTTTTTTGAGTTTTTTGAATTCTGATTTAGGGATCAATTCCAACATTCTGCCAATGCTGTCCGCCTGGGCGGATAATCCGAACAAGGCATAGCAATTATCCGAACAAATCAGTTCCTCGGTTTCAAAATCAAAACGCCAGGCACCGGTGCCGCCGACCTGTTCGGCCTGGGCCAAAAGCCCTTGCGCACCAAACCAGCGCAAGCCAGGGTTTCCAGGATTGATAGGTGTGGATACAAATACATAATGGGTTAGCGTGCCATTTTCATCGAAACGGCCCGTGACCAAGCATCTGGCGGCAAATGGCTTGCCATCTTTTCGGGTAAACAGGCTGGCAAATACCCCAGGTTCGCCTTTATTAGCGGACCGCATGGCGCGATTCATGGACTGGGTATCGGTGCTGTCACCAAGGGTGGTGTCATCCGGGCAGGTGCCGATCAGTTCCTCGCTGGAATAGCCGGTCATTTGTGCATTGGCCTGATTGCACGAAACCACACGCAAGCCTTCTTTTTCGACCCTGGCCACCATAATGGCGACATGGCATTCATCCAGCAGGTCGTTTTCTCTTTTTATCTCATCTTTTGTCATTGGCGCACCCTATCCAGATGAAGGATACGCCAGTTTACTTTCCATAGGGTTATCAGCGCGTATTTTCTTGATAATAGATGATTTGATCACAAAGTGACTGCAATACTTGATCATTTTTTCCTCAAACGCTTGACCCGTGATGCGGTATCAGCCAGCATCCACGTCATCAAAAAGCGGGATCAATCTGCTTGCACACGGGAGGGAAGAATGGCGGCACCTATGGCTGAAAATACAGGTCACGAGCAGTGGTCATCGCGCATTGGATTTTTGATGGCGGCGGTGGGTTCTTCCGTTGGCCTGGGTAATCTATGGCGATTTTCCGCAGAAGCCGGACAAAATGGCGGCGGCGCCTTTGTGCTGATATATCTCTTGTGCGTTGCTTTTATTGGCGTTCCAGTGCTGATGAGTGAATATGTGATCGGTCGGGGCAGCTCCAAGGCCAGCGCTGTGCAGTCCGTTACGGATCTTGCAGAGCAATCCGGGGGCAGCCGCGCCTGGAGCCTGCTGGCATGGATTGGTATGATTGCCGCCTTTATGGTGGTCTGTTTCTACAGCTCGGTGGCCGGCTGGGTGCTGGCCTATATTCCAAAATTTCTTTTTGGCGCCTTTAACGGACAGGAACCCAAGGAAATTGCTGCGCAGTTCGGTGCATTGATTGGTAATCCGATGGCGGTAATCCCTTATTTCACTGCCTTTGTCATCCTGACCACCTGGCTGGTTTCGCGCGGGGTTAACCGGGGCATTGAGTGGGCTTCAACATTTCTGATGCCAATTTTCTTTATGCTATTGGCGGCGCTGGCCATCTACAGTCTGGTTTCAGGGTTTGGTACGCAAGTGGAAATTGATGGCAAAATGGTCAATGCCGGAGGCTATGCGCTGACCTGGCTGTTCCAACCAGATTTCAGCAAAGTCACCCCCGGTGTTGTGACCAGCGCTTTGGGGCAGGCATTTTTCTCCATTGGTATCGGCAGCGCCATTATGATTACCTATGGTTCCTATCTGAAGCACGGGGTTAATATTCCCAAATCGGCGGCCATTGTGGCGCTCACCGATACTGGCGTGGCGCTGATCGCCGGCATGGCCATATTTCCGATTGTGTTTGCCCACGGCCTGTCAGCAACCGCAGGTGCCGGTCTTTTCTTCCAGACCCTCCCCGTGGCACTGGTCAGTGCGCCTGGTGGTCAATATATCGGCACGGCCTTCTTCTTGCTGGCCATATTTGCGGCGGTGACTTCATCGATCTCCCTGCTGGAGGTGAGCGCCGCCTGGGTGATTGATAAAACCGGGGTAACTCGACCAGTGGCGGCCTGGGGGCTTGGCCTTCTCATGTGGGGTGTCGGCCTTCGCACCGTATATTCACAGAAATTCTTTGGCTTTCTGGACAGCACCACCGGCACCCTCATGTTACCGGTGTCGGGTCTGATGGTGGTCTTGTTTGTTGGTTGGCGCCTGAATAAGTCAGTCTTAGCCAGGGAACTGGAAGGCACGTCGGCGGGTATGATCGCCTTGCTGATGTTCCTGGTGCGCTTTGTCGCCCCGATTGCGGTGGCGCTCATCCTGATTTCCGGGGTTGCGCAGAAATATTTTCATGTCTCCCTGTTTGGGTAGATGCGTATGGGCGATGCAGGCACAGAAAATCTGACGCAGCTTGGCGGGGCCAGTGCCCTGCCGACCTCACCGGATGAGGCGGTGCTGGAAAAGGTGCAGAACCCGGTTATGGGCGAGCCATATCTGGTGCGCTTTGCCGTGCCCGAATTTACCTCGCTTTGTCCGGTGACGGGCCAACCGGACTTTGCCCATCTGGTGATTGATTACGCCCCGGATAAATGGATTGTCGAGAGCAAATCCCTGAAGCTGTATCTGGGCTCGTTTCGCAATCATGGTGCTTTTCACGAGGCCTGCACGGTGATGATCGGCCAACGTCTGGTGGATGAGATCAAGCCAAAATGGCTGCGTATTGGCGGCTATTGGTATCCGCGCGGCGGCATACCCATTGACGTATTTTACCAGCACGGCAAGGCACCCGAAGGCCTGTGGGTGCCAGATCAGGGGGTTCAGCCTTATCGGGGTAGAGGGTAAGAAGCGTCAGGCTTCGTCCAGGTCAATGGCCAGAATGGCCATATCCAGATTGTAGGATATATCGGTTGGATCCTCATCATCCTTGAACAAAAGGGCGAAGAATTCTTCGCCAATATAGGCCTCGACGGAATCCTCTTTTTTACCACGGCGGCGCAAGGTTATGGCCGGGTTCACTTTCTTGCACAGATAATCCTGCAGGCGTGTGATTTCGTCATTGGTCATGGGGCTCTCCGGCACCGATGGGAATCATTGAAAAATAAGGATAAGGCCAGCGCCGCGCCGCTTCAATCCTCTTCCAGCATGTGGTTCATACTTTTTGCCGGCTCCGGGCAACATTCGCCAACCGGTTTGGCCGGGATGCCCGCCACGGTGCAGCGCGGCGGCACGTCCTTGAGCACCACTGAGCAGGCCGCAATACGTGCATGATCACCAACCGTTATATTACCCAGCACCTTGGCGCCGGCACCAACCAGTACCCCGTCCCTGATTTTTGGATGGCGATCGCCGCGCTCAGACCCGGTGCCGCCCAGGGTAACATCTTGCATAATGGAAACATCATTGCCAACTTGCGCGGTTTCTCCAATGACAATACCGGTGGCATGATCCATCATAATCCCTGAGCCGATTTTGGTCGCCGGATGAATATCCACCGCGAATAATTCCGATACCCGGCTTTGCATATAAAGTGCCAGGGTTTGGCGTTCATCATGCCATAATTGATGGGCGATGCGTTGTGCCTGTAGTGCCAGAAAACCCTTATAAAATAAAAATGGCTGGATCAGCCCCTTGCAGGCGGGATCGCGGTCCATAACGGCCAGTGCATCGGCCGCCACTTTTTTGATGATGCCGGGGTCATCATGCAACGCCTGATCACAGATCTCGCGCACTTGCATGATATTCATGTTTTCGCCGCCAATTTTTGTGGCCAGCAAATAAGAAAGCGCATCTTCCAGACGGTCATGATTAAGGATGACGGCGTGTAGCATGGAGGCCAGAACAGGTTCTCCCGCCGCCACCGTGGCCGCTTCTACCCGCAGGCGTGACCAGACCGGGCTTTCGCCCTTTTTATTGGAAATCTCGACAATATGGGCCATGAATATCTCCTTTTTTCCTATATAGGGCAGATGCGCGGTAATAACAGGGGGGTATTTTCACAATCAGGTTATGATCTTTTTTCCGGTGCCAGATAAAGGCGCGATACGGCGGAGAAATCCGGCAAAAAGGCAATCAGCAAGGTGCCGCCAATCATAATGCCGATCACAATATTGATAGCCATCACATAACTACCGCCAAGATCAAAGGCCACATCCATCAGCACCGGAAAAAACCCATTGGTCAGGGCGATAATACCATAGATCAGGCCGGAAATTTTGCCATAGGCCTTGAGGCCGAAATAACGTGACAGGCAAAACGGCAGCAAGCCAAATTCTGTGCCCATGCCCAATCCCATCAGCGCCCCGGCCAGCAGCAGGGTGGAGCTCTGGCTGGCGGTCATCAGCAATGGCAGGCCCAGAACCGGGATAAAAAAGAACGGGGCGATCAGATTGGGTTTGCGAAAATGGTCCAGCAAAAACCCGGTGCCGATCTGTCCAAATACGGTAAAGAGCGCAAAGATGGACAACACGCTGGTGGCTGATGTTACGGCGAAGCCCCGGTCCATCAAAATCGGCACGATATGGGTGAAAACCGCCAGCATACAGCCAGAACACACGGAAATGGCCAGCAATACCATCCAGAAAGCGCGGGTTCTGATCGCTTCCCTTAACAACAATCCCGGTATTTCGGCGACGCCTTTTTTGCGCATATGAGTTTTGGGCGGTAACGGGTCTGGCGGGTTTTTCAAAAATAAAAATATGGCTGGCAGGCCAATTACCAGCACCAGCAAGGCAATGGCCTGGTAGGTGGTGCGCCAGTCATTACCTTTAAGCACAAAGACCGCAAATAGCGGCATGAGCGTGCTGCCTACCCCATAGCCAACGCCACTGATTATGCCCAGAAAAAATCCGCGATAACGGTCGAACCAGCCGGCAATAATTTTAGTAAAGAGGATCGGCCCAAGCACGGAACCGCTCAAACCTGCAAACACAAAGGCGGCGTAAAACTCGGTAATGTTACGCGTCAGGGAAACCGCAAATAATGCGGCCACAAAAACAAGATGGCCAATGAGAATAACAATGCGGGCACCATATTTATCTGCCAGATGACCAATCACCGGGTAAATCAGGGCGCTACAGATGGCCAGAATGAAAAAGACAAAGGAAATGCTGGTTCTTGGCAGATTAAATTCCTGGGCAATCGGCACCAGCACCAGGCCAAGAATGGCGACGATGGTTGAGGTGATGCCTATGGCCGTGCCAATGGTGGAGGCCAAAACCACGCCAGCCGGTTTTGAGATGAGTTTATCCATCTGCCCGTATCTTCCTTAACAGCGAAAAGCCTTATGGCGCAAAACCACGGGCAATGAGAGCAATTTGTGCAGTTTTGAGTTTAATAGTTCATCGTTCCTCATACTGGCCAGCCAGCGGATAAGAATGGAAATCCTGTATATGATTAGCCTGCAGCAGGCCAGCCGAAAGATGGGCCTGTCGAAGCATGGATGACACCATCCGGGTGTGCGATTCTCCATCCTTCGAGATGATTGCTACGCAATCCCTCAGGATGAGACCATAGAAAGTATAATAACCACCTCATGTTGAGGCGGCGCGCAGCGCCCTCGAAACATGGAGGGCAAATTGCCACTAATATACCCTGCAAGCGCCAGCGTTGGACAAGAGTAGGTAATCCTCCGTGTTTGAAAACAGGACACGGCCAGGAAACCAGCCGCTTTCCTCTCCCTTGAGGGAGAAGAGTAAGATGAGGGGATGGGGCGTTATAAGGCATACTATGCAGTTGCGTTTATCAACTCACAAGCCCCTCACCCCGGCCCTCTCCCGCTTTCCTCTTGGGGGAGAGAGGGAGTTATCCCGTGCATAGACTGACAAGGGACACTTTGAGGGTCACAACTACCCCTTAATGACCCTCACACTGACCCTGAAATGCCCCTAAAGTGACCCTTATCGCCCTTTTATGGACCCTTAAATCAGGCTTATTGACCCTTATTGGCCCTGTGTTTTTTGGGGGTTACCCATAATTTTCACCGCCTACGCAAAGCCGCGTATAATGGGGCCATTTGAAAAGGGAAAACCCTTGTATTATACGTTTTGTGCTGCCCGTAATTCATCATGGGCTTTTTGCAAACCGGCATCAAACAGGTTTTCCCATTGGGTTATGCTCCCGGCTTCATAGGCCCCCGATGGAAAGAGCACACCGCGTGAGGCGTTTACCACCACCCCCTGGCCATCACGAGATGCCGCCAGGGCGTCTTTGGCACTGGCGCCTTGTGCGCCATAGCCTGGCACCAAAAACGGGCTGTGCGGTAAGGTGAGACGCAGCTTTCGTGCTTCATTAGGGGCCGTAGCACCTACCACCGCCAACAGGGATGACCAGCCACTGAGCGCTCCCCGACGTTCGCAGGCAAAAGGGGCCAGGGCTTGGGCAATATGCTGGTAAAGCGGCTGATCTTGTATTTGAAGGTCCTCAAAATCGGCAGCTCCCGGATTTGAGGTGCGCACCAGCACAATAATGCCTTTGTCCCTGTCATCAGCCATGTTCAAAAATGGCTCCAGCGTGTCCATGCCCATATAAGGATTAACCGTTATAGCATCACATTTCACCCAGGCATCCGGCCCCAAAAAAGCGGCGGCATAGGCACTGGCGGTGGAGCCTATATCACCGCGCTTGGCGTCCATAAGCACGATCAGGCCGCGCGCTTTGGCAACTGCACAAAGGCGAGCCAGAACCCGTAATCCATCCGGGCCATAGCGTTCAAAAAAAGCAATTTGCGGCTTTATAATTCCACAGTGCCCTTCAAGGCGTGTCAGCACCGCCATGAAAAAGGCTTCTATGCCGGGAAGGCCATTGCCAAAAATTGGCGGAATACGGTTTGGGTGTGGATCCAGTCCAACACATAACGGGCCATTTACAGCCAGTGCCTTTGCCAATTGGTCGCCAAAGTGCATGTGATTCCCCTTAACGTGCGGGGCAGATACTTATCCAAATGCCAGAAACCCGCAAGCGGCCAGCAGCGCCACATACTGCAGGGCGTTGGCCCGCACCGCCTGTCCACGGGCTTTGCGAAAGTCATGCAGGGCACTTTCATCACCGGCGCGGGCGGCATCACGGGCCTTTTCCAGCGCTGGCGTGATCGACCAGCCGGCCCACAAAAATGCGCAGGCGGCGATGATTAAAATGGCGGCCCCCGGTGTTTCGTTACCAAAGGCGGAAAAGAGTGCCGCCGCCGCGCTGAGAATGGCAAACAGATCAAAGGCCCTTGGGAAAACTGCACGGCTAAGCAATAAAACGGTTTTTGATGATCCGGCGCGCCCGGCAGCCGGGGCAACGAAAAACGCAAAAAACGACATGGCACCAAGAATGGCGGCGGTTAGAACCAGGGCAAGGGCGATCAATTCAGCTCTCCAGCGTATCATTTCGACGCGCTTTTAAGATGATCGCGCCGCATCTGCCCGTTACAGAGCAAGACCCGCGCCGTTTGCGTTAATTCAGGCCTTCAAACGGAGCTTTCGTCGCCCATATCGGCGGGTTTGTCCTTTGTCTTGGCCTCTGCTGCCGGACGACGAACCCGGCGTCGCGGCGTGCGCGCAGGCTTGGCTGCTGTCGTTTCAGGTGCCGGTGATGCAGGCGCTTCAGGGATAGCCGCAGGAAGCACAATATCCAATGGGCCGGTGCCATTGGCACTTCTCTGCGTTGGCACAGGTGCCGCCGGTGCAACCTCTTTTGCCGGTTGGGTCGCAGGCGCAGCCTCTGCGGGTTGAGCTTGTGCAGATGCCTCCGTGGAGGTCTGACGTTCCTGTTGTTGCTGGGTCTTGCGCGCATCATATTGCGCCTGACGGGCGGCACGCTGGGCGGCCTGTTCTTCTTCGCGGGCTTCGCGCTGGACCTGTTGAACGTGCATTACCCGGTAATAGTGCTCAGCAAATTGCAGATAATTTTCGGCCATCACCCGATCGCCGGAAAGCGAGGCGTCGCGGGCCAGTTGCTGATATTTCTCATAGATAGTGGAGGCGGCACCCCTGACTTTTACGCCAGGGCCATTGCTCTCCAAAGCACGATTGTTGTTTTGAGATTTATTGTGTGAGTTATTCCGGCTACGGCCTCTTTGGCGTTTCATGCCTGTAATCCTTGAAGTTTTGTTTTGCATTAACCCTATCCGCAAACGGCGGGATTTCCTCAATGCGCCTAACCATGCGCCTGTGCAGTATTCAAAAGCGCGCGTGTCCTACCATTCCACAAAGTATACGAAAAGCGGGTGGCTCAGTGCGAAAGTCATACCTCTTTCTTGCGCTGATCTGAATACTAGCGCCCCAAACGAAGTATTCCAAGCGTTTTTTGCTGTGGGATCATTTACGAACACCACTTAACACCCGATCACGTCCCCCCAGGTCCTGATCCATCGACAAATTGCTGATATGCGCCTGCCTTTGGGCAAGCACCATAACGCTTTGACCTTGCCCGGCGCCAATCTCAAAAGAAAAATGCCCGCCGGGTTTTAAATAGGCTTCCAACAAGGGCAGTAAATTCCGGTACGCATCTAGCCCGTCCGCACCACCATCAAGCGCCAGTCTTGGCTCAAATTCGCGCACTTCCGGGTCCAGGGTTTCAATATCTTCACTGGCAATATAAGGCGGGTTGGAAACCACCAAATCAAAAGGCGCATGGTCAAGTGCCACATCCCAACCCCCTTCTACGAAAGTAATACGCTGGTCCAGTTGTGAGTTTTTTGCGTTTTGGCTGGCAATTTTCAATGCCGATGGTGACAGATCCACGCCAACACCAATTGCCGCCGGTTGCTCGGACAGCAAAGCCAGTAAAATCGCCCCGGAACCGGTGCCAAGATCAAGCACGGATAACGAGCCGGTACCCAGGTTTTCAAGGGCAATTTCGACCAGTCTTTCAGTGTCAGCGCGCGGGGTCAGCACCGCCTGACTAATGTTCAAGTCCAGTGACCAGAAGCCCCAACTGCCCAGTATATGTGATAATGGTTCACGGGTTTCACGGCGAAGGCACATGACCTCTAATTGCCCTGCCTGTGCGTTATCCAGACAAAGTTCAGGGTCCAGCCAGATACTTTTCTCGCCACCGGCAATCACGGCGTTCAGCATATGAGTGGCTTCAATTTCCGCCTCATCAATACCAGCGGCCAGCAGGCGTCTCATCAGGGTTTGGCGAACAAGAAAAAGACTCTGTCCGGTCCATGCTGGCATCGCTGCGCTCATGAAACGCTATCTACTTCCATAGCCGCCAGTTTTGCCGCCTGGTCCTCGGCCATGAGTGCATCAATCACTTCACCAAGGGCTTCACCGGCAATCACTTTGCCAAGATTATAGAGCGTCAAATTGATACGGTGGTCTGTCACCCGCCCTTGCGGGAAATTATAAGTGCGGATGCGCTCGGACCGATCACCGGAACCGATCTGGCCTTTGCGATCGGCGGCACGGATGGAATCCACCCGCTGGCGCTCGCGCTCATACAGGCGGGCTTTGAGCACTTGCATGGCTTTGGCACGATTTTTATGCTGGGATTTTTCATCCTGCTGCGAAGCCATAATTCCAGTGGGAATATGGGTAATGCGAACCGCTGAATCAGTTGTGTTGACCGATTGGCCACCGGGACCGGATGCGCGAAAAACATCAATGCGAAGGTCCTTGTCCTCGATTTTGATGTCCACATCTTCTGGCTCAGGCAAAACCGCCACAGTCGCCGCCGAGGTATGAATTCGCCCCTGCGTTTCCGTATCCGGCACACGTTGAACCCGGTGAACACCGGATTCAAATTTCAACCTGCCATAGGTGTTATCACCCTTGATCGAGGCAATGACCTCCTTATAGCCACCCATCTCCCCCTCTGAGGCGGAAACCAGTTCCATCTTCCAGCCCTGCAATTGGGCGAAACGCTGATACATGCGAAACAGATCGCCGGCAAAAAGCGCCGCTTCATCACCGCCAGTGCCTGCCCGAACCTCCAGCATTACCGGGGCGCCATCGTCCTTGTCCTTGGGCAAGAGCATGATCTGCATGGCTTGTTCGCGTTTGGGCAATTTTTCTTTCAGGGCCTCATATTCCTCGCGCAGCAAGGCCTGCATGTCGGCGTCCTCACCGCCATCGGCCAGCATTACTTCCAGATCAGCAATCTCGCTGCGCATGGCATTTAAGGCACTGGCGGCACTGGCCACCGGCATCAGCGCCGCATGTTCTTTGGACAAAGCCACAATTTCGTTGCTGTCTGTGGTGGCGCCCATACGCGCTTCAATTTGCTCGAAACGGTCTACGACCTGATCCAGACGGGATTGAGGGATATGCGCCATGGCTTACGCCTCGCTTTTGGCATTGCGCAGGGTTGCCGCGCGCGTTTCCACCAACTCAACGATATGCTCGATCATGGTTTCATTGCTACGTTTGTGATCCATTTTACCGGCAAAATACACCATACCATGACCAGCGCCGCCCCCGGTAAAGCCAATATCGGTATAGGCCGCTTCGCCGGGCCCATTGACCACGCAGCCGATAATGGAAAGGGATACCGGCTCGGCAATATGGGCAAGACGTTGTTCCAGAATCTGCACGGTTTTGATAACGTCAAAACCCTGCCGTGAGCAGGATGGGCAGGAAATTATATTAACCCCGCGCGTACGCAAGTTAAGAGATTTTAGAATATCAAAACCAACTTTGATCTCTTCAACCGGGTCGGCAGAAAGTGATACCCGGATGGTGTCGCCAATCCCGGCCCACAGCAACATGCCAAGCCCGACCGAAGATTTTACTGTGCCCGTGCGCAAACCCCCGGCCTCGGTAATGCCAAGGTGCAAGGGACAATCCACAACATCGGCCAATTGCTGATAGGCGGCAACGGTAAGAAACGGATCGGACGCCTTAACCGATATTTTATATTCGTGAAAGTCATGTTCTTCCAAAATGTTCACATGCCTAAGTGCGCTTTCCACCATGGCTTCGGGGCATGGCTCGGCATATTTTTCTAAAAATTCACGCTCCAGCGAGCCGGCATTAACGCCAATGCGAATGGCACAATTATGATCTTTTGCCGCCTGCACCACATCGCCTACCCGCGATTTATTGCCAATATTACCAGGATTGATCCGCAGGCAGGCCACCCCGGCCCTGGCCGCTTCAATGGCACGTTGGTAATGAAAATGAATGTCGGCCACGATAGGCACTTGCGTATCGCGCACTATGGCGGGCATGGCGCGGGTCGAATCCTCATCGGGGCAGGAAATGCGAACCATATCTGCACCGGCTTCTTCCAGGGCATGCACTTGCGCCAGTGTCGCTTTAACATCCGGGGTTGGCGTATTGGTCATGGATTGCACACTGATCGGCGCATCACCGCCAACCGGCAAATCCCCGACCATGATCTGGCGAGAAGCGCGCCTTTTGATCGCACGCCAGGGTCGAAGCGCACTGATGGCGTCAGTCATGGCAATACCGTATGCTAAAAGTAAAAAGTGATGCAGGTATTGGCGCGCTTAGCCGCCAACGTCAACTGTCATCAAGTGTGGCATATGTAATCGAGACATCTGGCACATCGCGCAGATTATTGGATTCTGCCCAACTTGAAAGCGCTTCTGGAACTGGCGGTACCACCGCCACAGACGGGGCCGGGGCCCGCAGGCCATACCAGGTGGCCAGCCCCAATGCACAGCTAATAACCAGAACAAGGCCCGTGCCCTTGGGCAAACGAAAGTCAACCCAGGCCGGGGCGGGGCGGGGCGATAAATCGCCTAGCGGGGAAACATCATCATAAAATTGTGCCTTGAATCCAGAAACCATCTCTTCAGCATCCAGTCCCAGATGGGAAGCATAGCAACGCACAAAGCCAAGGGCATAGGCACGGGCGGGCAAGGCGGCGCGATCCATGGACTCTATCGCTTCAATATACTCGCTACTGATTTTGGTGGCGGCAGCAATGTCCGCAATGCTCAAATGCGCGCGAATACGCGTTACCTGAAATGTTTCACCAATGCCGTGCACCATCGCACCCTCTGCTTCCACACTATCGTCTTGATAGTGGACCGCCCCCGAAGCATCCATTGCATTTTCCCTTTCGAACCAAGCCTCAAACCCGAATCAATGGCTAAATCGTCACTTGTGCAAGCGTGACATTTTGGTCGCAGGCAACATAAAAACCTAAAGACCTCGCAAGATCAAGAGAATTTCCTGAATATGTTCATAAAACCTTGGAAATACCCAGTTAAAGGGGCAGCCCATTGGTTTGCGCATAATTCAAGAATTGTTCTCTTATCGACACTATTGCTTCAGCCCCTGCCTTTGCCAAACTCTCTTTGGCCAACCACTGCGCAAGATTGATGCCAAGGTCATTTTGATCCAAAGAGAGAATCATGCGTTTTACCGGGCCGATAGCCGCCGGGGGCACAGAAAGTTCAGTAAAGCCAAGGGCAATTAAAATGGCTGCCTCAACGGTTTGCCCGGCGATTTCCCCGCATACGGATACCGGGCAAGCAGCCTGGTTACAGAGTTTGGCCACATGGCCAAGCATACGTAAACTGCCGGTATTGAGGATGTCATAGCGCTCGGATACTCTGGGGTTTTCCCGATCCGCCGCAAAGAAATACTGCATCAGATCGTTGGCACCAACGGAGACAAAATCCACTTCATGCAGCAATTCATCCAATTGCCATACAATGGCCGGGGTTTCGATCATTGAGCCAATGCGAACCGATTGCGGAACGTTTTTTCCAAAGCGTTTCATACGGCCAATTTCGGCTTCCAACAGTGCCTTGGCACTGCGAAACTCGCCCAAAGTGGTGATCAGCGGAAACATGATGTTCAGTTCTTTGCCCGCAGTTGCGTCAATCAGGGCGCGGAACTGATAGCGCAACAACCCTGGCCGATCGAGAGCCATACGCATGGCTCGCCAGCCCAGTGCCGGATTACTTTCGCGTTCATGCGCCACATAAGGCAGCACCTTGTCACCGCCCAGATCAAGGGTACGAAACACCACGGGACGATCCCCGGCCGCATCCAGAACATCATGATATAACCGGGTTTGTTCGTTTTGTTTTGGCAAGTGGTCCGACAACAGGAACTGAAACTCGGTCCTGAAAAGACCAATACCCTCGGCACCGGATTCTTCCAATTGCGGCAAATCAACTCGTAAACCGGCATTCATGGATAATTTGATACGCTGTCCATCTCTGGTGCAGGCGGGTTTATCGCGCAGACGCGCATAGGCGGCGCGGCGGGCGCGGCGTTCAGCAACGCGGGCTCTAAACGCTGCTTCGACATCGCCATCAGGACGAATAAATACGGAACCACTTTCACCATCCAGCAACACCGTGTCGCCTTCGCTGACCCGGTCCAGAACTCCGGCAACCTGGCCCACAACTGGCAGACGCAAAGCCCGTGCAACAATGGCAGCGTGTGAAGTGGGAGAGCCTTCCTCCAGCACCAGTGCCTTTAACCGCGACCGGTCAAGTTCCAATAGCCCCGCTGGCCCGATATCACGGGCGATCAGCACCGCATCTTTGGGCAGGCTGGCCAAATCCTCTATGGCCCCAAGATGGCGAAGCAACCGGTTGGCCAGATCTTCAAGATCGTGCAAGCGTTCTCGTAAATATGGGTTCTTCGCATTGCGAAAACGGGCACGATGTTCGCCGCGCACCCGCTCCACCGCCGCTTCGGCACTTAATCCGGCACTGGCCGCTTCCACCAGACGGTCCATCCAGCCCTGGTCATTGGCAAACATGCGATAGGCTTCCAACACTTCACGTGATGGCCCGCCCAGCCGATTGCCCTTGCCCTGATAAAGCGCATCAACAGATCGCCTTAGCTCCGAAATGGCACTGATCAACCTTTGTTTTTCTGCTTCCGGGTCATCGGCAACCGGATTGGTATTAACCCGGCCAGGCATATCCAGCACGGCACGGCCCACTGCCAGACCATCAGAAATGCGGCGCCCGGAGAGCACTTCGGCACGCATGGGGCGCAGGGCCACGTTTTCCAGCTCATTGGGGCTAAGTAAATCACCAGAGGATACAATTTCCGCCAGCACCATAGAGACATTTTGCAGGGCCTCCATATCCTCATCGCTGTAATGACGTGCTTCGCGGCTTTGCACGACCAGCACCCCCAGCAATCGCCCACCGCGCAAGACGGGTACACCTAAAAACCCGTGAAACGGGTCTTCCTGGGTTTCCGGGTGAAAGGAAAATTCCGGGTGCTTTGGAGCCTCTGTAAGGTTGAGCGGTTTTGCCAGACGCACGATTTCACCCACAAGGCCTTCACCGGCACCCAGGCGGGTGACGTGCACTGCGCTAGAGGCCAACCCGTAGGTTGCCCATAACTCCATACTGGCATCCGGACGGCGCAAATAAAGCGAGCAGACTTGCGCCTGCAAATTGCGGGCAATGGCAGCAACCAGACCATCCAGTCGCTCTTGGGCATTGCCCTCATCGGCCATAATCTGCCTGATTTGGCTGAGCAATTGCCGATGCCCGACTTGTGGTATGCCCTTAATCATGATTTGCCCTGATCCAGCCCAAAGGCGCTATGCAGCGCCTGCACGGCCTTTTCCAGTGCGGAGGCCGCCAGCAGAACACTAATCCGGGTTTCCGAAGTGGCAACAGCACCAATTTCAATCTGGCAGGCGTTAAGGGTCTCAAACACCGTGAGCGCAATCCCCGTTTGGGAACGCAGGCCAATCCCGATGATCGATACTTTAGCCATATCCCGGTCAAGCGATACCTCTTGCAAGCCAAGATTCTCTTTAGCCTCACTCAAGCGGGTAAAGGCCTTGTTTGCATCGGCGCGCCGAAGCGCAAATACCAGCATGCTTTTACCTTTTTCTTCTGCCGGGGCATGAACAATCAGGTCCACCTGAACCCCGGCTTCGCGCAAAATAGCAAAAACATCTTTCAGGGCCTTTGATCCCGATGGCATGGCCTGGACCATTATGCGCGCCTCATCACGGCTATAGCTGACCGCGCGGACAATAGCGCGCTCCAGGCCAGCTTCATGGCTGATCATCGTGCCTGAATCTTTTGTCGGTTTATTTTCAAAACTGGATAAAACGCGAAGCCGGACTTTTTTGGCCATCGCCAGTTCGACGGAGCGGCTTTGCATGACTTTTGAACCCTGCGAGGCCATTTCCAGCATTTCCTCATAGCTGAGCCGCTGGATCAGGCTGGCATTTTGCACCATGTGCGGGTCAGCACTGAACACCCCGTCAACATCGGTATAGATTTCACAAACTTCAGCATTCAATGCGGCCGCCAGAGCCACCGCACTCAGGTCTGTGCCGCCCCGGCCAAGTGTAGTGATGCGGCCATTTGGACCGATGCCTTGATACCCGGCCAGAACAGCAATGGTGCCATCATCAATCACATTACCGATCGCCTGCCCGTCTATATCCCCGATTTTTGCAGCGCCGTGGTGACCATCGGTCAAGAAGCCTGCCTGCCAGCCGGTAAAGGATCGTGCACAGAGCCCGGCGCGGCGAAGCGCCATCGCCATAAGCGCGGCATTGACCTGCTCACCAGAAGCCAGCACCGCATCGCCTTCATCTGCCCATTTGCCATCAGGGTCAGCATTATGCACGTCTTTTTCAAGAGAATCGGTCATTCCCGCCGGGGCGGAAACCACCACCGCAATGGCGTGTCCCAGGCGGACATGCCCGGCAACCAGTTTCGCACACGCATCAAGGCGTGTCTGGTCAGCGCAGGACGTCCCGCCAAATTTCATCACCAGCCGTGTCATCTTGACCCTGTTCGTGCGACCTTGGGCGGTGTAGTTAGGGTGCCCAACGCAAAACGTCCAGGATTCCCTTTATGGCTTCGCCGTCCACCATAGACCCCGATGAGATTGCCAAATTCAGCGCCATGGCCGCCGAATGGTGGAACCCAAAGGGTAAATTTCGTCCGCTGCATCAATTTAATCCGGTTCGTTTGCAATTTATACGACATACGCTTGGCGATCATTTTGGCCTGGATGCCAAAACCCGACAACCTTACACCGGTCTGCGGGTTTTGGATATTGGTTGCGGCGGTGGCCTGCTGAGCGAGCCTGTGTGCCGCCTGGGTGCCAGTATGACCAGTGTGGATGCCTCCGAGGCCAATATCAAAACCGCCAGTATACACGCGCAGGCACAAGGCCTGAAAATTGATTACCGCCATAGTGCCGCAGAAAACCTGCTGCGTAATAAAGAGGACCGCTTTGATGTGATCCTGAATATGGAAGTGATCGAGCACACCGCTGATCCTGCCGTCTTTTTACAAGCCTGTGCTACTCTATTGCGGCCGGGAGGATTGATGATTGTGGCCACCATTAACCGCACCTCCAAGGCCCGCCTGCTGGCCATTACCATGGCCGAGCGGGTGTTGCGCTGGTTGCCGCCCGGCACCCATGATTATGAAAAGCTCGTCAAACCGGAGGAAATCCGCACACCATTGGAAGAACAGGGCCTTGCTGTCACCGGACCGACCGGGGTTAGCTATAACCCGCTTCAAGGCTCCTGGCGACTGGGCCGGGATGCCTCTGTAAATTATATGATGGTAGCCAGAAAACCGGCAAAGGCCAATAATTAGGCCTTGCCTTTGGCCTCGCCAGCCAACTGGCTTTTCATTTCCTGCGCCACCAGACGCTGCCAGTTCGCCTGAGAAATCATCTGGGCATAAATACCCAGCAGACCGCCATTATCACGCAGTTCAGCCAGTTTATCATCTGGCAGTTTATTGAGCTTGTCCTGGGACAGACCAACATACTCGCCAATTTTCTGTTGCACCACGGTTTTGCCATCTTCACCGGGCTGCGGGATCGTGACGCTTTGCGTTTCAAACAGGTCCAGATCAGTCATGAACTTGACAAAGTTACGTGCGCCTTGGGTTTCCATCTCATAATTCTGGATATACTCGATCGCCCGTTTGGTAAATTCCGATGTCTCCCCGTCAACGAAGAAGGGCTGCTCTGGCTTGTCACTGATGACAGAAGCCGCACGATCAATACACACCATCAGGTTTTCAGGGTCGCCGTTACTGCTGGCAGGAACAAACGGATATCGGCGCAAAAAGCCTGGCACATACATGCCATCAGGCATCAGACCATCTTCATCGATATAGGCATTGTGATCTTTTTGCATACCCATCACGGCGGCAGGGGTGCGTTCTTCACCGGCAAAAATTATAGGATAGCACAACGCGGCTGCCGGAAATTCAGCAATGGTAACCGGCACCAATTGGGTATTCTTAGCAAAGCCAAAAGGGTTTTTTGTGTCTGGCGTAATCCCCAGATCCTTGTGCTTATCGCTATTTAGTGGTTCTGGTTGCTTGTAAAATAGCAAATTGCCCGTGGTTTCGATAGTGCCGGTATCGGTCTCTGCCATGATATTCCCCAATTGAATTGTAGCCTGTGAAGCGGGCGTCATAAAGGATCAGGGCATGTCTGCCAACCGCATGCCTGCAGATAGTCGCCATTGCTGTCTAAAAATCAATGATAAGGCGAGCGTTAAATGACCGGCCCGCTGATGGCACCCGGTCCTTCAAGAAAGAAGCATGGGTGCGATGCGTGGTATTGGTCAGGTTTTTGAGTTTAAAAACCAGCCGCACACCATCATTGGTTGCCAGAGGGTGATAGGTCGTGCCAAGATTTATGATCGATGAGCCTTTGGTCGGTGTTTCAAAAGCTGCAATCTTGTTCTGCCGAGCCGTCAAGACAATTTCAGCACGGTTTTCAAACCGCCCAATTTCAAAATTCAGGCCACCGGTTACATCCAGAGGCGGAATACGCGGCAGGTTTCCAGAAATTCTGGCGCGCGCCCTCACATAGGCTAGGCTGGCATCGCCCCGCAGGCTCCAGTTTTTCCCTGCCCATAAGTCCCGTTCAGCAATAATCTCTGCGCCGGTAAAGGTTACATTTTCCTGACGATAGATAAATTCCGGCAAATTATCCACAATGGCGCCGGTTGGTGACAAAAAGATAAAGTTGTTAAATCGTGTGCGATAGACGCTGATATGCGTATCCCAACCGGGATTATGAAAGCGCGCAATTCCTTCAAGAGAAAAGGCACGCTCTTTTTGTAAAGCGGAATTACCGCGCGTAAACGTGCTTTCGGCCAGATGCGGGCCATCTGAAAAAAGCTCAATATCTGTGGGTGCGCGCTCGGTGCGGGAAGCAAATAGCGACAAGAACAAAATGGATGATGGGCGCATAAAGGCACCACCGGAAAGGCTAAGGGGGGTAAAGGAACGCGCCGCAAACCCTGTGCGCAAGTCACGGGTTTCAAGACGAGCGCCACCTTCCAGACCCCAGCCACCAAAATCACGACGCTGGGCCACAAACCCACCAAGGTCACGGGTGCGGGTGCGTGGCAGAAAGGCTTCAACGCCCAGAGCAGAGAATACTTTTCGGGAGCCATCAAATCCAAATGAGCCGGTCCAGCTGCCAATGCTTTTCTGACGAATACGGGTGCGCAATTCCCATCCTTCATTATCAAAACGGGTGCCTATATCGCCGCCTTCAAGTTCAAAATGCCTATAGTCTGATAGCCCGAAATCGGCACTGACCTGATCAAAGATGCCAAGGGGGACATCAAAACGTGCGCGGGCATCAAAGCGCTTCTGCGCCATATCAATGCGAGCATCTTCTTCTTGCGGCAGACCGTAATTGGAGGTGCTTTTCTTGACAGAAGCGCCAATAAACCCGGCATCGCTGACATAAGAACCACCTATCGCACCGGTTTTGAACACCAGATTGGAATTAGGCAGGCGTTTGCGTGGCCCATCACCTTCTATGGCCCGCAATGCGGGTGTGCGGGCAAAATCTGCAATGCGGGTATCACCGCCATAACGGCGCACCAAGTCACCACTCAGCACAAAATGCTCTGTCCCGGTTTGCAGGCGCACCGCCCCGATATTACCACGATCCACCGAGGAAACCCCGGCAACCACCTGGCCTTCGACTGTCTT
>JAJFFP010000050.1 GCA_021776595.1 Robiginitomaculum sp.
CGCAGTCGAATGGTAGTCGAAATTTCCCGTCCACCGCGCCGGATGGTTACCGGCCAGCGGCGCGCACCATCTAACTCGTTCAGCAGGGTTTTTATTTGTTTGACCGAATTAACCGGTGCATCGGCAATATCACCAAGAATATCGCCCGGACGCAGGCCATAATAATTGGCCGGGCTGCGCGGGGCGACGTCCAGTATGATAACCCCTTTGGCAAAAGCATTCAGGCTAAGTTCCTCGGCCAGCGCCGGCGAGAGATTGGCCACTTGCGCGCCGGCAAACGGATTGATGCCGCCCAAAACGGTTTCATTGCGCGCCGGCACTTCTGGTGCCGGCCTGGTTTTAAGGCGCAGGGTTTTACCATGCCCTTCGCGTATGATTTTCAAGGCAATGGTTTCCCCGATCTTGTGGGTGGCCAGGCGAAAACGCAGACCCTGTTCACTATTAATCTCGAACCCGTCTATGCTGGTCACCACATCGCCGCGCTTAATCCCTGCACGGTCCGCCGGGCCGCCCTTATAGGTTTCTGATACCAATGCGCCGTGAGGACGATCAAGCCCCAGAGAGGCCGCCAGATCACGATCCACCACTTGCAAGCGGGCGCCAAACCACGGGCGGATAACTTCTCCACCCTCGCTCAGAGCCGCGTCTACCACGCGGGCCACCATGGCGGACGGAATAGCAAAGCCAATGCCGTTGGAGCCACCAGAGCGCGACAGGATCACCGTATTGATGCCCAATAGCGAGCCATCCATGCCCACCAGTGCGCCGCCGGAATTGCCAGGATTGATCGCCGCATCGGTCTGGATGAAGTAAGAATAGTCCGACGCGCCGACATCGGTGCGGGCCAATGCCGAGACAATGCCGGAGGTTACGGTCTGGCCCACGCCAAAGGGATTGCCAATGGCCAACACCAGATCACCAACCTCGGCTTCCTTGTTTTCGTGAAACGCCATGACTGGCAGGGCTTCACCATCGGTTTCGATTTTCAGAACGGCCAGATCCGCCTGTTTGTCTGATAACAGCAATTTGGCATCAAATTCCCGACGGTCCGCCAGCACCACCCGCAACTCATCAGCGCCATTAACCACATGGTTATTGGTCACCACCACACCATCTTTGCGCACCAGCACGCCAGAGCCCAGGGATTGTTGCACGCGTTCCTGCGGGCCAAAAAAGCCACGGCCAAACAGGCGTCCAAAAAACGGATCACCGGCAAAGGGTGAGGCGGCACTCTTGATCACTTTGCGCGAATAAACATTGACCACCGCCGGTGCAGCGCTTTTGACCACCGGCGCATACGACATTTGCACCTGCACCGCATTTTGCGGCACTTGTTTTTCTGTTTTGGCACCTGCCGGAAAAGACAAAATCAATAGAAACGAGAGAGCAAAGAAAATTGTTTTTTTCATGATTAAATCATCCACTATGGCCATGATATTAATTGGGGCACGAAATGGCACCTGTTGCTTATATAGGAGCCGTTTAAGGCCGTTTTAAGTTTTAGAATGCATTCTTTTGGCGCAAAGAAAAAGGCGGCCTCCGAACCCGGAATACCGCCTTTTTAATTCATATCGCGCAAGGATCAATCTTCCGCAGCGGCCTCTTCGGCGGCCACGCGATCGCGATCGGCTTTGCCTTTGGCATCCACATCACGATCAACAAGTTCGATCACGGCGATGGGCGCGTTATCGCCATAGCGGAAACCGGCTTTGAGCACCCGCGCATAACCGCCAGCGCGGTCTTTATAGCGCTCGCCCATAACGTCGAACAACTTTTTGGTAGCTGCTTCATCACGAAGGCGCGAAGCGGCGCGGCGACGCGATGCCAGGTCACCTTTTTTGGCCAAAGTAATCAGCTTTTCCACGATCGGGCGAAGCTCCTTGGCTTTGGGCAGGGTGGTGGTAATTTGCTCGTGCGTGATCAGTGACGCAGCCATATTGGCAAACATCGCCCGGCGATGTTCGTGCGTTCTGTTGAGCTTGCGGTGCGCAATACCGTGGCGCATGGCGGTTTCTCCTAAAGATACGGGTGCGAAAGCAGCCGCTAATCAAACCTTAAATGTTGTCTTCGTGTTTCTTGGCCAGATCGTCAATATTTTCCGGCGGCCAGCTTGGCGCTTCCATACCCAGATGCAGACCCAGTGACGCCAGCACTTCCTTGATTTCGTTCAAGGACTTGCGGCCGAAATTGGGGGTGCGGAGCATTTCGGCTTCGGATTTCAAAATCAAATCGCCAATATAAACGATATTGTCGTTTTTCAGGCAGTTTGCCGAGCGCACGGAAAGTTCCAGCTCGTCCACTTTTTTGAGCAATGCCGGATTGAAATCCAGCTCTTGCGCCGCATCGGCGGCCTTGTCGTCTTCAGGCTCTTCAAAGTTGATGAAGATTTGGAACTGGTCCTGCAAAATGCGCGCGGCAAAGGCCACGGCGTCTTCCGGGGTAATTGCGCCATTGGTTTCAATATCCATGATCAGTTTGTCATAATCAAGGATTTGACCTTCGCGGGTATTTTCCACGGTAAAGGCCACACGGCGCACCGGGCTGAACAATGAATCAACCGCGATCAGGCCAATGGGGGCATCTTCGGGGCGGTTTTTATCCGCAGCCACATAGCCCTTGCCGGTATTGACGGTGAATTCCATACGCATGGTAGCGCCATCATCAAGCATGCAAAGCACATGGTCTTTGTTGAGCACTTCAACGTCTGCGGTTTCTTCGATCATACCGGCGGTGACTTCACAAGGACCAACGGCGGAAAGCACCACACGTTTTGGGCCTTCATTGTGCATCACAAGGGCGATCTTTTTGATATTCAGGACAATATCCGTCACATCTTCACGAACCCCCTCAATGGAGGAAAATTCATGCACGATGCCGTCAATCTGGACGGCGGTCACCGCAGCACCCTGCAAAGATGACAACAGCACCCGGCGCAGGCTGTTGCCCAGCGTCGTGCCAAAGCCACGTTCCAGTGGCTCAGCAATGATTTGCGCCTTGCATGTCTCATCTTGCCCAGGCTTCACCACAGGCTTCATGGGACGGATCAGTTCTTGCCAGTTTTTTTCCAGCACAATAGCACCTCTATGTTAATCCGGCGGCTTTGATCACACACCGGATGAAATCTTAAATGCGCAAGGTTAAACCCGGCGGCGTTTGGGCGGACGGCATCCGTTATGCGGGATCGGCGTTACATCACGAATAGTGGTGATGGTAAAACCAATTGCCTGCAAAGCACGCAACGCAGACTCGCGACCGGAACCCGGACCACAAACATTTACCTCAAGGGTTTTCATGCCGTGTTCCTGTGCCTTCTTGCCAGCGTCTTCGGCGGCAAGTTGGGCGGCATAAGGTGTTGATTTGCGTGAGCCCTTAAAACCCATCACCCCGGCGGTAGACCAGGCAATCGCATTGCCTTGCGCATCGGTGATGGTAATCATGGTATTGTTAAATGTCGCACTCACATGGGCCACACCGGAAGTGATATTCTTTCGGTCGGCGCGACGTACGCGTGATGGTTCATTGGCCATTATCTATTTGCCCTATTTCTTCTTGCCGGCAATGGCTTTTGCCGGACCTTTGCGCGTGCGCGCATTTGTGTGAGTGCGCTGACCGCGAACCGGAAGGCCGCGACGGTGACGCAGACCGCGATATAATCCCAAGTCCATTAGCCGTTTGATATTGACAGCGGTATCACGGCGCAAATCGCCTTCGACCATATAATCTTTATCAATCGCCTCGCGAATTTTAAGCACTTCAGCATCGGTCAACTCTGCAACACGCCGCTCTGACGTAATGCCTGCTTTTTCGCATATCTCTTTTGCATTCGCAGGACCGATCCCGTGAATATACGTTAGCGCAATTACTACGCGCTTGTTCGTCGGTATGTTAACGCCGGCAATCCGAGCCACTATTCATTCTCCATAAAACACGCCGCAAACAAACAGCCGCCGATCACAATTTGCAATCGCCGGTTACTCTGCCTTTTTGCGGAGGCCGCTTTCTATCCATCTTCCACCCCACCCGTCAACCGGCTAAGGCACTTGATTAATCCAAATCCAGCAATCGCGCCACCGCACCGGCAACGGTGTCGATGTCATCCATGCCATTTACTTCTCTCAGCACACCTTTGCCCTCGTAAAATGGCAGCAAGGGTGCTGTTTGATTATTATAAGCCGCCAGGCGAACCTTGAAGGCATCCGGGTTGTCATCATCGCGGCCCTGTTCCTTAAACCGCATGGCGATTCTGTTCAGCAAAGCCGCATCATCCACATTCAGTCGAATCACCCGGTTTACTTTTTTCCCACGGCTCTGCAGCAGTTTATCCAGCGCTTCGGCCTGTGCCAGTGTGCGCGGAAAACCATCAAAAATAAAACCGGGGGCGTTCGGGTTTGCACTCAATTGTTCATCAATCAGCGCAATTACGATTGCATCAGAAACCAACTCGCCCCGGTCCATAATTCCAGCAACTTTCTTGCCAAGGTCAGAACCGGATTTGCGGGCGGCGCGCAGCATATCCCCGGTGGAAAGCTGTATATAGCCCCGCTCGTCCACCAGACGCTTGGCCTGGGTGCCTTTTCCGGCACCGGGCGGGCCAAAAATTACCAAATTCATCATCTGCGCCGGCCCCGCATTTTGGTCTTCTTGATCAGGCCTTCATATTGGTGCGCCAGCAAATGAGACTGTATCTGTGCCACCGTATCCATGGTCACGCTGACCACAATCAGGATCGAGGTGCCGCCAAGGTAAAACGGGACGCTATAGGCATTGACCAGAATCACCGGCAATAAACACACCGCCGTCAGATAAAGTGCACCGATCACGGTCAAACGCGAAAGCACATAATCCAGATATTCCGCAGTGCGCTTGCCTGGACGAATCCCCGGCAAAAAGCCACCGTTCTTACGCAGATTATCAGCAGTTTCCTGCGGATTGAAAACAATCGAGGTATAGAAAAATGCAAAGAACATGATGCCCGCACCATAGGTGAGCAGGTATAGCGGTTGCCCCTGTCCCAAAGATGCCACAACGGTGCGCAGCCATTCAGGCCCGGACTGGGCAGAGAACCCGGCCACGGTCGCCGGCAGAAGCAAAAGCGAAGACGCAAAAATTGGCGGGATCACACCGGCGGTATTCAGTTTTAGCGGTAAAAAGGAGCTGTCGCCGCCAAAGGCCTTATTGCCATGCTGGCGTTTGGGATACTGAATTAACAGACGCCGTTGCGAGCGCTCGATAAAGACGATGAAGAACACCACCCCGACAGCAAGTGCGGTCAGCAGGACCAGACCCAAAAAGCTGAACTGCCCAACACGGGTCATGTCCAGCGCCTGAAACACCGCCGTTGGCAGACCGGCAACAATACCGGCAAAGATAATCAGCGATACGCCATTACCAACACCGCGAGACGTCACCTGCTCGCCAAGCCACATCAGGAACATGGTGCCGCCAACCAGGGTAATCACGGTAGAAGCCTTGAAAAAGAGACCAGGATCGCCCACCACGCCCTGCGAGTTTTCCAGCCCGATGGCAATACCATAGGCCTGCACCGTAGCCAGAAGCACAGTGAGATAGCGGGTATATTGATTGATCTGTTTACGCCCGGCTTCGCCATCTTTCTTCAGCGCTTCCAGCGAGGGAACACTGCTGGTCATCAATTGCATGATGATCGAAGCCGAAATATAGGGCATGACATTCAGGGTGAAAATGGCCAGACGGCTGATGGCGCCACCTGAGAACATGTTCATCATGCCGAGAATACCTTTTTGGGTATTCTCAAAAATGGCAGCGTAGGCTTCGAGATTAATGCCGGGGATCGGAATATAGGTGCCAATACGATAGACAATCAGCGCACCAAGGGTGAACCAGATGCGCTTTTGTAATTCCTTGGCCTTACCAAAGGCGCCGAAATTCATATTCGCGGCAAGCTGTTCAGCGGCTGAAGCCATGGTGTCGTATTCCTGTTACCCGGTGCTGGGCAGTAATTTGCCCGATTAGTCTTTGCTGGTCTCAGCGGTCTTTTTGGCAATAATTGTCACCTTGCCACCGGCTTTTTCCACCGCCGCAGTCGCCGCTTTGGTTGCGCCGGTAAGCGTCAAGGTTACTTTGGCCTTCAAAGTGCCATTTGCAAGGAGGCGAATGCCATCACGCCGATGGCGCACGACGCCGGCAGCGACCAAGGCAGCTTCATCAAGCGCTTTTTTGACGTCGATTTTTTTGGCATCAATAGCCGCTTGCAGCTTGCCGATATTCAGCTCCGCATAACGGGCCTGATTATGGGGGGTAAAGCCACGCTTTGGCAGGCGCATATGCAACGGCATCTGACCGCCTTCAAAGCCTTTAATCGCAACGCCTGAGCGGGATTTTTGGCCCTTGACGCCGCGTCCTGCGGTTTTGCCTTTGCCGGAACCTGGACCACGGCCAACGCGCACGCGTTTTGGGGTTGCACCCGGATTATCGCTAAGTTCGTTCAGTCTCATTTTTCTGCTCCAAAGAACGCGCTTATTTAGCGCCCTCTTCCACAATGCTGACCATGTGCGAAACTTTGGCAATCATGCCACGCACAGAGGGGGTATCTTCCAAAGTGCGCACCCGACCGATTTTGCCAAGACCCAGACCGACCAGCGTATCACGCTGATCTTTTGGGCGGCGGATCGGGCTGCCGGTCTGGCGCACGGTTATAGTTTTTGTTTTTGCCATTTTACTTTCCTCACCCTTCCGCATTCACAGCATCGGGAGCACTGGCACCATCTTGACGTCCGGCCACCAGATCGGCGACCTTTTTGCCACGTTTGGCGGCAATAGCGCGTGGACTGCGCTGCTTGCGCAGGGCATCCATGGTGGCCCGCACCATGTTATATGGATTAGATGAACCAAGGCTTTTGGCCACGACATCCTGAACCCCAAGAACTTCGAGCACCGCCCGCATCGGACCGCCCGCAATCACGCCAGTGCCCGGAGGGGCCGCGCGCAACAACACTTTACCTGCACCGTGATGACCTTTGCCATCGTGATGCAGTGTGCGTCCTTCGCGCAGAGGAACGCGAATGAGAGTTTTCTTGGCCTCTTCGGTGGCTTTGCGGATGGCTTCGGGCACTTCGCGCGCCTTGCCATGACCAAAACCAACCCGGCCTTTTTCATCACCAACAACCACAAGGGCAGCAAATGAGAACCGGCGCCCGCCTTTTACCACCGTGGCAACACGGTTGATAAAGACCAGACGGTCTTCAAACTCATCTTTTTCCCGGTCGTCTCTGCGACCACGTTTTTCGTTACGGCCTGCCATTTTTCCGCTCCCTTAGAACTTCAGGCCGCTGTCACGCGCAGCTTCCGCCAGCGCCTTGACACGTCCGTGGTAAATATAACCGCCGCGATCAAACACGACGACCTTGATGCCGGCTTTTTTAGCCCGCTCTGCAACCAGTTTGCCGACTTTTTTGGCAGCCTCTGCATTGCCAGCGACTTTAATGCCAGCACCTTTTTCCAGTGATGAAGCCTGCACCAGGGTAGCCCCTTTTGTATCGTCGATCACTTGAGCATAGATATACTTGTTCGAGCGAAAAACAGACAATCGCGGGGTGCCGCCAGCCAGTTTCTTCAGGCGTGTGCGTGTGCGCATGGCACGCCGTTTCATTTTTTTCCGAGGATCTATCATGGCTATTTCTTCTTGCCTTCCTTGGACCTGACAAATTCACCAACATAACGAACGCCCTTGCCTTTATATGGCTCTGGCTTGCGAAAGTTGCGAATTTCGGCGGCGGTCTGACCCACAGCCTGTTTATCAGTGCCGGTAACCGTTACGAGTGTCGGCTTTGGTGTAGCCAGGGTCACACCTTCACGGGGTGTATAATTGACTTCATGGCTGAACCCCAACTGCATGACAATATTCCTGCCCTTCATCTGGGCCCGATAACCAACGCCGCGCAATTCAAGGTCTTTTTGATAACCTTTGGTGACGCCTTCAACCAGGTTAGCCGCCAGGGATCTTTGCAGTCCCCACATGGCACGGGCGCGCTGGCTGTCATCAACCGGAGTTACGGTCAGTTCATTGCCCTCAAGTTTTGCATTTACCTCTTTGACAAAGCTCATGCTCAATTCGCCTTTGGGGCCTTTAACCTTGAAAGACCCGTTATTCAGCTCGGCGGTTACACCAGAGGTGATCTCAACCGGCTTTTTGCCAATACGTGACATATCCGTTCCCCCTAGCTAACCTGGCAAAGAACTTCGCCGCCAACATTGTGCTCGCGCGCTGTGGTATCGGACATCACACCCTTGGGGGTAGAGATGATCGCGATGCCAAGCCCGTTTTGCACATGTGGCAGGTCTTTGACCGATGAATACACACGGCGGCCAGGTTTGGAGACCCGTTTGATCTCCGAAATTACCGGTTCGCCTTCATAATATTTCAGCTCAATCTCAAAGGTAGAGAAGCCATCCAGCTCCACTTCCGCATAGCCACGGATATAACCTTCGCTCTGGAGCACATCCAATACCCGCTTGCGCAGTCTTGATGCAGGCGTGATGGTTTTCCCACGCCGACGCATCAACGCATTGCGGATACGAGTGAGCATATCGCCCAGCGGATCACTAATCGCCATTGATGCCTCCTACCAGCTCGACTTGGTCACACCTGGCAATTGGCCCTGATTGGCCAATTCGCGCAGTGCGATCCGAGACATTTTGAATTTACGATAATACCCGCGTGGCCGACCGGTGATTTCGCAACGATTGCGAACTCTGGTCTGCGCCGAATTACGCGGCATTTCTGACAATTTAATCTGCGCCGCCATACGTTCCTCAATGGGTAATTCCGTATTGCGTGCAATCTCTTTCAAACGCGTCCGTTTGGCAGCAAAACGCTCGACCATACGGATCCGTTTCAAATTGCGTTCAATGGCACTATTCTTAGCCATTAAGTATTCCTCCAACTGCGGGCTAATACCCGCGTTCCCTGATGCGTCAGCTCACTTTTCCCGGAAAGGAAAATCAAACTCGGCCAACAGGGCCTTTGCTTCTTCATTTGTATTTGCTGTCGTGCAGACAACAATATCCATGCCCCATATCTGATCAATTTTATCGTAATCAATCTCTGGAAACACGAGATGTTCTTTCAGGCCCAGGGCAAAATTGCCCCGGCCGTCAAAGCTCTTGCCATTGAGGCCGCGAAAGTCACGAACCCGTGGCAGGGCAATGTTCACCAACCGGTCAACAAATTCATACATCTGATCCCGGCGCAGGGTGACTTTGGCACCAATGTTCATGCCATCACGCAGTTTGAAACCGGCAATGGATTTTTTGGCAATGGTGGCCACAGGCTTTTGACCGGCAATCAAACCAAGATCGTTCAAAACACTTTTGATTTTCTTGGAATCCTGCACTGCTTCGCCAACGCCCATATTAATAACGATCTTATCCAGGCGCGGGATCTGCATTTCATTCTTATAGCCAAATTTCTTGACCATTTTGTCACGAATACTTTCGCTATAACGCGATTTCATCCGTGGGGTGTATGTTGACTCAGACATCAAGAACCTCGCCTGATTTTTTCGCAAAGCGCACCTTTTTGCCATCTTTAAGAGTCTTGAACCCTACCCGCGTCGCTTCGCCGGTTTTGGGATCAACAATCGCCAGATTGGAAATGTGCAAAGGCGCTTCCATATCCTTGATCCCGCCCGGATCATATTGCGTGGGGCGTTGATGGCGCTTGACCATATTGACGCCAGACACAATCGCCCGGTTGGTATCGGTGATCATTTTCATAACTTCGCCGGTACGACCCTTGTCCTTACCGGCCAGCACGACGACCTTGTCGCCCTTTTTAATCTTCGCAGCCATCACAGCACCTCCGGTGCCAATGAAATGATTTTCATGTGCTTCTTTGCCCGCAATTCACGAGGAACAGGGCCAAAAATACGCGTTCCAACCGGCTCATTATTATTGTTGATCAGCACAGCGGCATTGCCGTCAAAGCGGATCGTCGAGCCATCAGCACGTTGAATATCCTTGCGAGTGCGCACCACAACGGCTTTGCGCACTTCACCTTTTTTGACCTTGCCCCGTGGAATCGCTTCCTTGACCGAAACGACGATAATATCGCCAATTCGGGCATAACGGCGCTTGGCACCACCCAGCACTTTAATGCACTGGACACGACGGGCACCGGAATTATCGGCGACCTGTAAATTGCTTTGCATCTGGATCACGTCTGGATCCTCCTAAATCGCGTGGTTCCTGAAAATCAGGCCTGCGCAACCACTTCCCAGCGCTTCAGTTTGGACTTCGGCGCACACTCTTGAATGGTGACATTGTCACCGATTTTGAACGCATTTTGCTCATCATGAGCATGATAGCGTTTGGACCGCCGCACAGTTTTGCGATACAGCGGGTGCAGAAAAGTTCTTTCGACCTTGACCACAATCGTTTTGGCACCTTTGTCGCTTACGACAACGCCGGTCAGAAGACGTTTGGGCATCAGCCCTCTCCCTTCGATGTTTCAGACTTGGCAGCTTCTACCGTTTTGGTTTTCAAAACAGTTTTCAGCCGTGCAATATCACGTCTTACAACGCGCACACGTGCCGTGTTTTCCAATTGGCCTGTAGCCTGTTGAAAGCGCAGGTTAAACTGTTCTTTCTTCAGGTTCACAAGCTCATCCTTGATTTGATCAGCGCTTAGCGCGCGAGCTTCGGCGGCATTCATAACTTCATCTCCTCGCGGGCTCAGCCCTCACCCTTACGGGTGACAATTTTGCACTTGATGGGCAGTTTGGCAGCACCGAGCTCCAACGCCTGACGAGCCACAGTGTCCGTAACCCCGTCAATTTCAAACATAATCCGACCAGGTTTGACCTTGGCCGCCCAAAATTCAACAGAACCCTTACCTTTACCCATACGTACTTCAGTAGGCTTCTTGGAAACCGGCACATCAGGGAAGATTCTGATCCAGACGCGCCCGGCCCGTTTCATATGCCGGGTGATAGCACGACGGGTCGCTTCAATCTGTCGTGAGGTAACCCGATCCGGCTCCATGGCTTTAAGCCCATGGGAGCCAAAGTTAAGCGCAAATCCGCCCTTGGCCACGCCTTTGATGCGGCCTTTGTGCATTTTGCGAAACTTGGTCTTTTTTGGTTGCAGCATCGTTCTGCCCTGATCCTAAATTTTACGCATTCGAGCGCGTGGAACGCGCCCGGTTTTCACCACTGGCTTCGGCCTTGCGGTCCTGGGCCATCGGGTCGTGTTCCATGATCTCGCCTTTGTAGATCCACACTTTAATACCAATAATACCCATCGCGGTTTTGGCTTCTGCCGTGCCATAATCGATATCGGCGCGCAGCGTGTGCAGCGGGACAGAACCATCATGGTATTGCTCGGTCCGTGCAATTTCTGCACCGTTCAAACGGCCACCAACCTTGATCTTGCAACCCTTGGCGCCCATACGAACGGCGGTTTGCAATGCCCGCTTCATTGCCCGGCGAAACGCCATACGGCGTTCCAGTTGCTGAGCGATGCCTTCGGCAACCAAAGTCGCATCAATTTCGGCTTTACGGATTTCTACCAGGTTTACAAAAACCTCGTCATTGACGATTTTGCCAAGCGCTTTGCGCAGCACTTCAATGTCGGCACCCTTTTTACCGATCACTACGCCCGGACGGGCAGTGTAAATGGTGATACGGCATTTTTTGTGCGGACGTTCAATAACAATACGCGAAATACCTGCTTGGCTAAGACGTGCCTTGATGAACTTGCGCAGACGTAAATCCTCATGCAGCAAACGCCCGTATTCGGGGGAATTTGCATACCATCTTGAATCCCAGGTGCGGTTAATGCCGAGCCGAAGCCCGATTGGATTGACCTTGTGACCCATCAGGCTTGCTCCTCAACTTCGCGAACGACAATAGTGATTTCTGAGAATGGCTTCATGATTTTAGCCGAACGGCCACGAGCGCGGGCGCGCCAGCGTTTCATTACTAAATTCTTGCCGACAAACGCCTGTGAAACCACCAATTGGTCAATGTCCAGACCATGATTGTTTTCGGCATTGGCGATGGCTGATTCAAGACATTTGCGAACCGGAATGGCAATCCGTCTACGGGAAAATTCCAATGTTGCCAGTGCTTTTTCGACCTTCATGCCGCGAATGGATTGCGCCACCAGGTTCAGCTTTTGCCCACCCGTGCGCAAATTGCGCGCCTTGGCAAAGGCTTCTGTGTCGCCAACGCGGCGTGGATTTGCGTTTTTGCCCATAACTAACCCCGTTTCACCTTCTTGTCGGCCGTGTGGCCGTAATAGGTGCGTGTTGGCGAAAACTCGCCAAGTTTGTGCCCGATCATGTCTTCGGTAATCATAACCGGGACAAATTTCTTGCCATTGTGCACCTGAAAAGTCAGGCCCACGAATTGGGGCAGAACGGTCGAGCGACGCGACCAGGTTTTAATTGCTTTTTTGCGTCCATCAGCGTGACTGGCCTCTGCTTTTTTCAGCAGATACCCATCAACAAAAGGACCTTTCCAAACCGAACGTGGCACGTCGATCTCCTAACGCTTTTTCTTCAGGTGACGAGAACGAATAATCATCTTGTCTGAAGGTTTGTTTTTCTTGCGGGTACGAGCACCCTTGGTTGGTTTGCCCCAGGGCGTCACCGGATGGCGACCGCCAGAGGTCCGACCTTCACCACCACCATGGGGGTGATCAACCGGGTTCATGGCTACGCCACGAACACTTGGGCGCTTGCCAAGCCAGCGCTTGCGGCCGGCTTTGCCCAGATTGATGTTCATGTGATCCTGATTGGAAACCGCACCAACGGTTGCCATGCAGGCATCAGGAACCAGGCGCATCTCACCGGATTTCAGCCTCAATTGCGCATGGCCACCATCACGGCCAACCAATTGGCAATACGCACCGGCAGAACGGGCAATCTGCCCCCCCTTTTCAGGCTTCATTTCCACATTGTGGATGATGGTGCCCACCGGAATAGTGCGTAATGGCATACAATTGCCAGGCTTTATATCGGCGCCCTTGCGAGACGAAATAACCTTGTCGCCTGCGGCCAGGCGTTGCGGGGCCAGAATGTAAACCTTTTCGCCGTCTTCATATTGCACCAATGCAATAAAAGCGGTGCGGTTGGGATCATACTCAATCCGCAGAACCTCGCCCGCCATATCGTATTTACGGCGTTTGAAATCGACCATGCGATAGAGCCGTTTGGCACCACCGCCACGCCGGCGCATGGTAATGCGGCCATGATTATTGCGGCCGCCCTTCTTGTTCAGGCCCTCAACGAGGGTCTTTTCCGGGCGTCCTTTCCACAGAGCCGCGCGGTCAACAAGGACCAGAGCGCGTCGTCCTGGGGACGTTGGTTTGAAAGTTTTTAAAGCCATCTGCCTACCCTATCCTCAAAGACCGGTCGTGATGTCGATGGAATGTCCATCAACCAGTGTCACGATAGCTTTTTTGACATCAACACGTTTGCCAAGATGGCCGCGAAAACGCTTGACCTTGCCACGCGTGCGAATGGTGTTGACCTTTTCCACCTTGACCTTGAAAAGTGCTTCAACGGCTTCGGCGATTTCTTTTTTATTCGCAGCTAAAGGCACCCGGAAAACTACCTTGTTGTGCTCGGAGAGCAGGGTAGCCTTTTCCGTAATAACCGGCGAAAGAATGGTGTCATAATGACGCTCAGTGCTCATTTGAAGCGCGCCTCCAGATCGGCAACCGCCGCCTTGGTAAGAACCAGGGTGTGGCGGCGCAATACGTCATAAACATTGATACCGGCGCTCGGCAGAACATCCACATTGGGAATATTGCGCGCGGCAAGTGAAAAATTCTTGTCGAGCTCGTTACCACCGATAACCAGCGCATTTTCAATGCCAAGCTTGGCAAAAGAATCACGCAGGTCTTTGGTTTTGGGAGAAGCCATTTTGGCATCATCCATAATGATCAGCTCTTTGGCACCGGCTTTGGCAGAAAGCGCATGTTTCATTGCCATGCGGCGAACTTTCTTTTGCAGGTCATGTGCATGAGAACGCACAACCGGCCCAAAAGCGCGGCCACCACCGATAAAAATGTTGGAGCGGCGCGAACCGTGACGGGCGGTGCCGCCACCTTTTTGATTACCATAACGCTTGCCGGTACGAGAAATCTCCGAGCGCAATTTGGTCTTGTGTGTGCCCGCCTGACGTTTGGCCAATTGGTAACGCACCATGCGGTGCAACAAGTCTTTGCGAGGCTCCAGACCAAAAATATCGTCTGCAAGCTCCAGTTCGCCGGCGGCTTTGGCGCCAAGGGTTGTCACTTTAATTTTCATGACTGGTCATCCTTATTTTCGGTCTGTTGTTCCGCAGGGGCCTCAACCGGCACTGCTTCAACTTCAACCTTAGGGGCGATTTTGACCACACCTGGCACCGGCACATCCTTGCCAACGCCCTTTACGGCATCGCGAATTTCAATCCATGCCCCCTTGGAACCCGGCACCGCGCCGCGAATGAGCACCAGACCACGTTCAGCATCAGTGCGCACCACTTCCAGGTTTTGCGTGCTAATCCGTTTGGCACCCATATGACCGGCCATTTTCTTGCCCTTAAAAACCTTGCCAGGGTCCTGACATTGCCCGGTTGAGCCGTGCGATCTGTGAGAGATGGAAACACCGTGGGTCGCGCGAAGGCCGCCAAAATTGTGTCGTTTCATGGCACCGGCAAAACCCTTGCCAATAGAAACCGCAGACACATCAACCTTTTGACCTGGAACAAAGTGTTCCGCAGACAGTTCGGCACCAATATCCAGCAGGCAATCATCGCTGACACGAAATTCAGTAACCTTTTGTCGTGGTTCGACCTCGGCCTTGGCAAAATGGCCACGCATGGCTTTTGAAGTGCGTGACACCTTGGCCATACCGGCACCCAGTTGCAGGGCCGTATAACCGTCTCTTTCCACTGTGCGGTGGGCAACGACGGCACAGCCGCCAAGTTCCAGCACCGTTACGGGAATGTGCGCGCCATCTTCTGCGAAGATGCGGCTCATACCCAGTTTTTTTGCAATTACGCCAGTACGCATCACTTATGCTCCCAGCTTGATTTCGACGTCGACGCCAGCCGACAGGTCAAGTTTCATCAGCGCGTCAACGGTTTGCGGCGTAGGATCAACAATATCCAACACCCGTTTGTGAACGCGAATTTCAAACTGTTCACGAGATTTCTTGTTAACGTGTGGTGAGCGATTCACCGTGAATTTTTCAATACGGGTAGGCAACGGAATGGGTCCGCGTACCGAAGCGCCTGTGCGCTTGGCCGTATTGATGATTTCAATCGCTGAATGATCCAACACACGATGGTCAAATGCCTTCAGGCGGATACGTATATTTTGGCGGTCCATAATTCTAGTCCGGTTAAAGCGGGTGAATAAGTGGGCACGGCGCCTTAAAAAGACGCCGCGCCCGATGAATAGTCTTATTCGATAATTTTGCTGACCACGCCGGCGCCGACAGTGCGGCCACCTTCGCGGATGGCAAAACGTAGTTTCTCTTCCATGGCAATCGGCTGGATCAGCTCGACATTGACGTTTACATTATCGCCAGGCATGACCATTTCC
>JAJFFP010000006.1 GCA_021776595.1 Robiginitomaculum sp.
TTGCCAGGTAAATGCGGCGAAAGCCGTGCCCATACATTATCGTTCAATTCTTCTCTTGCCATACATGCTGACCTCCTTCAGCATGTAGCTTGAATCACAATTTAACTGATTTGTGAATCCTGAATGTCAACAGGACCTAGGACAGTTTAATCGGGCTTCACTCGTTTTTCGCCCATTCGCGCAATAAATGACAGGCGGCAGAAAACGGCATGGGCGCGTTATAGCGTTCATGTGTGCCAGCCAACATGGCGCGCACCTCATCGCGGGAAAACCAGCGGGCATCTTCCAGTTCATCATCCAGGGTTATCTTTTCGCTTCTGGCCTCGGCAATCAGACCAATCATCAAGGATGATGGAAATGGCCATGGCTGGCTTAGCACATAACGCACTGTGCCAATTTGCACCCCGGCTTCCTCACCCACTTCGCGGGCGCAGGCTTCTTCCAGGCTTTCGCCCTGCTCGACAAAACCGGCCAGCGCCGAATAGGTGTTTTGCGGCCAACCGGCCTGGCGCCCCATAAGACACTGGTCATCGTGCACCGCCAGCATGATCACCACCGGGTCCGTGCGCGGGAAATGCTCGGTGCCGCAGGCTTCGCACTCACGCTTTATGCCGCCCTCGGCAGGCATCGTCTGCTCGCCGCAATTGGCACAATACCGGTGACGGTTGTGCCAGCTTAATAGCGCTGATGCCCGGCCAATGATCGCCATATCTTCTTTGCTGAGCAAAGGCGCGGCGGCTCGTAAATTGGTCCACTCGCCTAGACCATTCAGCGCAAAATCATCCGCTGCGCTCGCAGTTTCAGTCAATGTAAAGGCAAACCAGGGCTGTTCGCTCTTGCCCTGTATGCCCAAAAATACCGGTCCGGGGTCGCTAATCTCCAGCGCCTCCAGCGCCATGCCTTGCAATAATGCAGGGGTTCCATCGCTTAAAATGAATAGTTCACCCCGCCAGAATGGTAAAAACAAAGCTCGGTCACTTTGCTGTAAGGCGCGAATGGCTCCTGCATCGCGCCGCAAATTCTCACACCGGTCAAGCGGCGATCCGGCAAAGGGCAGAACTTTAGGAAGGGCTGAATGGGTCATGAAATTTATTCTAAGCCGCTATCGTATTTGCGCCAGTCAATTCACTGTATTCTGCTCTGATGATGGGGAATGCAATACGGTTATTCGTATCCACCAGTGGTTTATATGGTTGGGGACTTTTTATCATCGGGGTTTTGCGTATGGTACCCCCCCCCGAATGAGATCGCTTGGTGATGTTTCAGGCCCATATAGTGAAGCGATAGTGTGAGGAAAATGGTGCCCGGGGGCGGATTTGAACCACCGACACGAGGATTTTCAGTCCACTGCTCTACCCCTGAGCTACCCGGGCGCCGGGTTTGCCAGAAGCAAGTCTCTGGCAGGGGAGCCGGGGTTATAGGAAAGCGCGCCGCCCCTGTCCATGCCTTTTCGCAAGCAGCAACACATTGGCGACAGTTGAAATTATTCAGGTGCCTGTGAAGGTTCATCGGCGGGCAGGCCTTCGCTTTCGTCTATGGCGGGGCCGGGGACGATATAATTGCCTTTCAGCCAGCGGCCAAGGTCAATATCGGCGCAACGCTTGGAGCAAAATGGCTTGTGTGTGTCGCTCATCGGTTTTTTGCATAATGGACATTTGGGTGGGTTTGGTGATGTGTTCATTTGGCAATAACCTCAAACTTATTTTTGGACAGGTCCGGGTTTGCAATTAGCGATAAACGCCCACCAAGACGGGATAATAAAGGCTCGGCCCAGTATTCCCTGCAAGTTTCCAGCCAGTCAATCACACTCGGTGCTGCTTCAAGGGTGATGCCTTTGGCTGGATTGGCACGGTGTTCATTCTCAACGCGACGCAGGGAGTTCAGGGCTGTGGTTTCGCTGCTGGCGACCCCGTTCTTGTCGAGCATGGTTTCCGCAAGGGGGCGCTGGCGGCGTTGCAGGGTCAACACGGCCACACCAAAACGGTTCAAAGGTTCCGCCTCCATGCGGCTATGCCGGGCGGTAACAGCCTGCATCAAAGTGGTGTTCAGTTTTTTGCGCTCTTTGGCCCCTTTCATGGGGGCAAAGTCGATGGCAACAATGCCAGCCAGACCGCGCAAGGCCAAATGGTTAAAAATGACAGAAATGGCTTCAAGATTAACGGCCAGCGCCCGGCTTTTATCGGCGGCGGTATCCACATCCACCGCCACCAGGGCACGGGTTGGCTCGATCATCAATTCGCCGCCGCCGGGTAGTAATACCAGTGGATTGAGCACTTCTTCAAAGGCCGTATCCAAAAGCTCCCGGCCTTCACGGCTGGCTTCGCGCACCTTGGCGTCTTTGGGGGTGATCCTTTGCACAAAATCTGGAGCCGGCGTGAGAAGCGCCGGGCAATGTTGTGTGGGGAAATCTTTTTCCGCATTATCCAATACCAAAAGCGGGCCTTTTTCAGTAAAGGCTTCGCGCCGCACACGCACGGCAAGCGCGGACCCCTCATGGATATTCGTTTTGCCGCGTGACTTGCCCAGTGGTAAAAAGCCGGGTGGCCCAATGCCAATATCCACAAAAGCGGCGTTCAGGGCATGGTCCAGGGCAGTGACGCGCCCGCAATAGAGCGCACCGGTATGGGCGCGCCTTAGATGCTCTGACGCGCGTTCAACAAACAGCGCCTGTGCGAGATTGTTCTCGTCAAACAGCCCGGCGCGGATTTCACCAGGCGAGCGATCAATAATCAGGGTCTGGCTCATGGCTTGGCTGGAGAAGTTGGAAAAGCCGGATAGCCCGCGCCTTGCAACAGCGCCGCTGTTTCATAAAGCGGCAGGCCAACGACCGCGCTATAGGAGCCGCTTAATGATAAAACAAATACTCCGGCAAGGCCCTGAATTCCATAGGCGCCGGCTTTGCCTTCCCACTCACGGGTGTGAATATAGCCTTCGATCTCCGGTGTGGTCAGGCGTTTGAATTTAATACGCGCCTCGACCAGACGGTGGGTCATGGTGCCATCTGGTTTATGCAGGGCAATACCACTATAGACCCGGTGTGCCCGGCCTGAAAGCAGACCCAGCATGGCGCAGGCGTCATCGGCACTTTGCGGTTTGCCAAGGATACGCCGCCCGACCCCAACCACCGTATCGGCGGCAAGATAAAGTGCGTCTTTCCCGGCTTTGGCGGCGGCAAACGCCTTTTCTTGCGCCAGTCTTTTGGCCAGCAGGCGCGGGGTTTCATCGGTTTTGGGGGTTTCGTCTATATCGGTGGCAATTATGTCATCGGGCACAATGCCAATGGTGGCCAACAGCTCTTTTCTTCGCGGGCTTTGGCTGGCCAGCACCAGACGTGGTTTTTCTGGCAAGAGCTTATTTGTAGCGATAGGTGATGCGCCCTTTGCTGAGGTCATAAGGGGTCATTTCTACCAGCACCTTATCGCCAGCCAGAACACGAATACGGTTCTTGCGCATTTTACCAGCGGTATGGGCGATAATTTCGTGATCGTTTTCCAGCTTCACGCGAAAGGTGGCGTTGGGCAGTAATTCGGTCACTTCGCCTGGAAACTCCAACAGTTCTTCTTTAGCCATGCAGCACTATAATTCCTGTATGTTGTGGTTGATGGGCGACTATATAAGGCTTTGCAGCGCCCACGTCACTAGATAATGCCGTGCTTTCGCAGACGGGCGATTTCGATCTCTGTCAGGCCTATCACGCTTTTAAGAACCTGATCAGTATCTTCACCCAGTTTTGGCGGCGCTTTGTGAGCTTGAACCGGGGTTTTTGAGAGGCACAAAGGTGAGGCCATCACCGATACCGGGCCTGCCAGATCATCGCGGCTGAACGTATCAATCATATCTCTGGCGAGCACTTGCGGCTCTTTTAGTGCCTCTGCCATGGTGTTTAAGGGTCCACAGGATACACCTACGGCGGCCAAAGCCTCAATCCAGCAGACAATTGGGCGGGCCTTGATCAATGGCACAATCAGCGCCTCCAGCGCATTGCGGTTTTCTATCCGTGCCGCATTGGTGGCAAAACGGGCATCGTTATGGATACCTTGCAAGCCAATGGCGTCACAAAGCCTTGCAAACTGGTCATCATTGGCCACAGCAATCACCACCGGTGCATCGGAAGCCTGAAATACCTGATAGGGGGCAAGACTGGGGTGGCGACTGCCCATACGGATGGCATTTTTGCCGGTCAGCAACGTGTTGGCGGCCTGATTGGTCATCACCGCCATCTGACAATCCAGCAGGGATATGTCGATATGCTGACCCTTGCCGGTTTCTCTGGCACTATAAAGGGCGGCAATTATGGCATTACTGGCATATAGCCCGGCCACCAGATCAGATATGGCCAGCCCGACCTTGGTTGGCGGACCGTCTGTTTCCCCGGTAACGCTCATCAGGCCACTCATCGCCTGTATGAGATAGTCATAACCAGGGCGATCTTTCAACGGGCCGGTTTGCCCAAAGCCGGTGATCGAACAATATACCAGCGCCGGGTTAAGCGCGATGGCGCTTTCATAATCCAGCCCGTAACGCGCCAAATGCCCGGTTTTGAAGTTTTCCACCAATACATCGCATTTGCTGATCAGATCGTACAGCAGGGCGCGCCCATCCGGGGTCGAGAAATCGACACAGATGGAAGATTTATTGCGGTTGGCCACCATATAATAAGCAGAATCAATTGGTGTGCCGTCTCTGCCCTGATGAAATGGAGGTCCCCAGCTACGGGTATCATCGCCAACACCGGGGCGCTCCACCTTGATTACCTCGGCACCCAGATCACCAAGGGTCTGCGTGGCCCACGGCCCGGCCAGCACACGGGACAGGTCCAGTATGCGAATACCATTGAGCGCGCCTGTCTTTTGGGTCATTAAGATTACTCAGGTTTGGCTTTTCATGTATTCAGCCAGTCCTTTTGCAATGTCGTCAAGGGTTTGAACGCTTAAAGGCTGAACTTTGGCTTCGTTCCAATAGGCCTGAACCTTGTCATGGGCGTCAAAAATATTCTTCACGCCATAAATGCCACCGAGCATTTCAACAAAATATAATATCGGTATCAAGGCACAATCCGCCGTGCTTATGTCGGCCCCAATGGCCCAGGGACCGGGGCAAAGCTGGGCCTCAAGATAGCGCAAACCATCGTCAATATTGGTAAAACTTGCCTTGATAACAGCCTGATCCTTGTCTTTGGCACCAAGCTGTCCAAACAAAGGGCGCATAGGCTCGACCACATGAAAATCGGCAATGCGGGCCAATACCCGCGCTCTGGCACGCCTCTCCATATCTTTTGGGCGCAAGGATGGGTTGGGATGAATATCTTCAAGATATTCCACAATCACTTCTGATTCCGGCAGTAAATAACCGCTTTCCAATTCCAGAACCGGAATGCGCCCGGCGGGGTTTATGGCCAGATACTCTGGTGACTTCAAGCCACCCGGCGGCGATACATCATCCCAATCTATACCTTTATAAGCGAGCGCCATGCGCACACGGGCAGCAAAGGGAGAGAGGGCGGCGTTATAGAGCTTGATCATTTTATCTGGCCTATTGCTTACGAAAATCCGGTTTTCGTTTTTGGGCGAAAGCGGTAAGGCCTTCTTTGAAGTCCTTACCGGAGAAACTCTCTGTGAAAATTTCCCGGCTTTGAAGGGCAAGCATGTCATCGTGATCACTTGACGCATTGATCATGGTTTTCATGGCCCGCTGGGAATGCGCAGAGCGTTCGCATAATTGCCGGGCATAGGCTTGCGTGGCCTCGACCAGCATATTGTCGGGTATCACCCGTTCCACCAAGCCGATCTGCAAGGCTTCCTCCGCGTCTATCAGACGTGAGGAGAAAACAATATCCCTGGCGCGCGCCGGGCCAATCAGGGCTACCAGCCGTTGCGTGTCAGATAAAGGGTAGGTAAGGCCCAGTTTGGCCGGGGTAACCCCAAAGCGCGCCGTATCAGAAGTAAATCGCAGATCACAGGCCAGCGCCAATGCCAGCCCGGCACCAATGCACGGCCCATTAATGCGGGCGATAACCGGGCCTGAAAAGTTTGCCAAAGTATGCAGGGCCATGCTCATTTGTGTGTGAAACCGGCTGGCGGCTTGCGGCTTGTCTGCCATGGTGGCCAGCTCAGTAATATCAGCCCCGGCGCTGAACACGCCGTTATTACCGCCATGCACGATCAATACCCGTATGGCCGGGTCACTGGCGGCCTCACCGATCAGTTTAGGCATGGTCTGCCACATGGAAAGACTGATGGCGTTTCTGACGTCCGGCCGGTTCAGAACCAGCTCGGCAACAGGGCCGTTTTTGACAAGCGATATCTCAGGACTGCTCATGCCTTGGTCCATGCGCCGGTAACCGGCTGAAAATACTTTATGGTGACGGACGCAAACAGACCGCCTTTGGCATAGGGGTCCTGTGCCAGTTGACCACGTATCGCAGTTTCATTATCGGCCTTCAGGATAAGGTGCGAGCCGATAACCGGACCATCGGCGCTTTGGCGTAAAGGTCCGGCCAGCATCAGTTGATCCGCCAGTCCTTCAAGCCATGACAAATGATCCGGTCGCAGGCGGTCCCGCTTTTTGGCACTGTCCCTGTGATCAAGGGCCGTTACCAAAAAAACCTGCAAGGTCATTATGAAAACGCTTGAAGGCCGGTTTGGGCGCGACCCAAAATCAGCGCATGAACATCATGAGTGCCTTCATAGGTGTTGACGGTTTCCAGGTTCACCATATGGCGGATGACGTGGTATTCGTCGGCTATGCCATTGCCGCCGTGTATGTCACGGGAGAGGCGCGCAATATCCAGCGCCTTGCCGCAATTATTGCGCTTCATCAAGGATATGGCTTCGGGGATGAACGCGCCTTCATCAATCAGGCGGCCAAGACGCAAAGCCCCCTGAAGGCCAAGCGTTATTTCGGTCTGCATATCGGCGAGCTTTTTTTGCACCAGTTGTGTTCCGGCAATGGGTTTGCCAAACACCACGCGTTCCATGGCATAATCACGGGCGGCATGCCAGCAAAATTCCGCAGCGCCCATGGCGCCCCAGGCAATGCCGTAGCGAGCCTTGTTGAGGCATGAGAAAGGCCCGCGCAGGCCTTTAACCTCTGGAAATAAGTTTTCTTCGGGGACAAACACGTCTTCCAGCACCACTTCGCCGGTGATCGAAGCACGCAATGACATTTTGCCTTCGATTTTAGGCGTGGAAAACCCTTCCATGCCGCGCTCGACCACAAAGCCGCGAATAACACCATCCAGCTTGGCCCAAACCACCGCCACATCAGCAATCGGGGCATTGGAAATCCACATTTTGGTGCCGTTGAGCACATAGCCGCCATCGACTTTTTTGGCGATGGTGCGCATGGAACCGGGGTCAGAGCCACCATCAGGCTCGGTCAGGCCAAAGCAGCCGATCTTCTCGCCGCTGGCGAGGCCCGGCAGCCACTTTTTACGCATTTCTTCGCTGCCAAACTCAAAAATGGGATACATAACCAGTGAGGATTGCACACTCATCACGGAACGATAACCAGAATCCACCCGCTCAATTTCGCGGGCAATCAGCCCGTAAATCACGTGTGAGGTATCCGCGCAGCCATATTCTTCGGGCAAGGTTGAGCCAAGAAAACCCATTGCGCCCATCTCGGTCATAATCTCGCGGTCAAAACGTTCTTCGCGATTGGCCGTTAAAATGCGTGGCATCAATTTGTCTTGCGCATAGGCCCGTGCGGCATCGCGAACCAGCCGTTCATCTTCATCTAGTTCCCGGTCCAGCAAGAGCGGGTCCTGCCAGTCAAACGTCAGGGGAGCGCTCATGGAATTGGCCTTTCTTTGCACCGCATCATTGGTCTGGGACGTGAACCCTTATTGCGTTTTTTATCAATACGCCAGCCCCGGATGACCGGGGTTGTAAAAAACTGCACCCGGTTATCAGCAATATATGGATTTGGCCTATTGAAGCCCAAAGCCAGGCTATTGCGCACTTTCCAGATTGGACATGATGGCGTGAAAATCGCTCTCGCTTTGGGCATTGATGGTCGTGCCGATATAAAGGCTGGTATTCACTGTGGGGCCACCGAAAACCGCACCCAGCAAATTAAGGAACTTCTGCTCTGCCGGGGTCAGTTGTTTCCCAGCCTTTAGCTTGGCATCGATGTTTAGTAATTGCAGATACCCGTCAAATCCCGGATTGCTGGACAGGGTTGTCGGACAGCCGGCAAGGCTTAAAAACATGCCGATAAGCCCAAACGAGCCAAATGGCTGGGCATTGGGATCAAACCTGGTGGTATCAGCGCTGGTGCCGGGGCATGTTGGCGAATTGATGCCAACGCTGCCATCGGTTGTGTCAATGGTTAGATCGACATCATCAATATTGGTCTTGTTGCCGTTCGTCCCGCCCAAATTGCCGGATATGCTTTCCGCTTCGCTGCCGGACCCGAAGCCACCCAATATGCTTGAAAGTGGATTGGTAGTACCACCAATGCTGCCACTGCCACCTAATAGTCCACTCAAAGGGTTGCCCATCAATGGTGCCGCAGGCGCGTTAACATGTTCAGCCTTGTCGGCAGCCGCTACGATATAGGAAATGGTGATTTGTTTACCGGGGGTGTAGGACATCACCGCCGGCAAGGTAGCTCCGGCAATGTTCTGCGTATCGAAAAACAGCATGTTTCCAGTCCGGGTATTGGTGGCAGGTTCAAACTGGCCATCCATTTTGAAAACCTGTGGTAAATATTCATTCGTCACCGGATCCTGCTGGATAATATAACCCAATATAGGCAGGTTCATAGGTGGTATCATAACCACAGCCTTGCTGATGCATTGCCCGGTAAAATCATCATTACGGCGTATATTGCCTTCCCAATAGCCTACTGGTTCTGTACCGGCACTGGCGGGTGTATCGGAATTTAGCGCGGCGCTGGTTGAACCGACGACATTGCCATTGGTGTCAGTAAAAATAATTTTCATACGATAATCACTGGGAAAGAACGGTAACCCTGCATCAGGGTCTCCAACAAGAAAAGCACTGAATGTTGAAGCAGTATCACCGATATTTGCCGATACGGCAGTATTAAGTGGAGCAAGGCATACGCCGCTGGTATTGGTTTCACAGATCAGCACATCAAAATTTCCAACGGTTAGAAACCCGCTCACCTGTCCGAAAACAGAGATCGGCGCTTCATTGGCCTTTGGCTTGGATGGCCCAGAGGCAATAGCGCTCGGCCCGCCAATGTTAATTGCCGAAATGCTAATGGCCGCAAGGTTGGCGGCACGATCAAGAACAGCAATACCGTCATTGCTTAGAGTGGCACCAATGGCGATAATATCGGGACCGGCACCAGCGGTAAAACGCACATCAGGCTGGTTAACCTCGGCAAAGGAATTGGCGTTTCCTTCGGCGCAGGAAAAATTAAGCGGCACCTTGCCGGTAAAGGATGCACTGGAAGACACGCTGATGAGAAAACTTTGAGACGTTCCGGAAGCGATGCCAACGGGTGTATCGGCGGTACCGGTCAAGTTATTGCCCGCATCCGTAGTCTGATAGCTAATGGACATAGTGGCCGGTGCCGTGCCATTCAGGGCGATTGAACAATTGCTGGCATTGCCGGTACCAGAGTTGGAAATAGTGGCAAAGAAGGTGGCGGTTACGCTGATGTCTACCGCACGACTATTGGGCAGTACCGCAGCATTCAAAACGATTGACTGCGTATGGCCAGCATTTGCAAATGCTGCCATAAACAAAACCAGCATAACTCTTGCAATACTCTGCATGGTTCTTCTCCTAATGTTTCGAGATACCGTATCATAAAACCACAACTATTATAAGTGATTTTGTGAATTGGCCATTGGCCTTTGGCTAGCTATCACGTCATTTATGTTCTATAAAACAGATGGATAAGAAACGGAATTGAAAATATGAAAACCATTGTTTTTTGGGTGATAAGTATCTTTACGCTTGTTTTTTGGGCCTTTAGCATCGTCGATATGGTGATGACGTTAAGTGGCAATGAAGCCTATTTGAAAGACTTTCCGCCGCAAATGATCATCTGGATTCAGGATTTTCCCCTCTGGCGCAAAGTGCTGTGGGGGCTTACGGTCCTCATTGGCACTTTGGGCAGCATTTCCTTGATATTACGCCGGGCCTCTGCGCCGTTCTTATTATGGTCTGCGGCGCTCCTGATGCTTCTGGGTTTCGTCGGTCACGATATCTTTCTGGCCAATGGGATTAAATATTATGGCCAGATCGGCATAATTTCCAGCAGCGTTCTTATCGGGCTGGCGTTTGTGCTTGCCATTCATGCGAGCTTTGCGGCGCGTCGCAAGTCTTACAAACGCTAAAAAAAAGCACCGTATTCTCTTGCTCTACATGGTTGACCTTAACTGTGGATCGCTGCACCTATAGGGCGAATTCTTGATCCAGATACAAGGACACCAAATCCATGGCAGAGCTTTATGATCTTGTCATTATCGGCGGCGGACCAGGCGGTTATAATGGCGCTATTCGTGCCGGGCAGCTTGGGCTTAAAGTCGCCTGCATCGAAAAGGGCAAGACCCTTGGCGGCACCTGTCTTAATGTCGGATGTATTCCCTCCAAGGCGCTGCTTCATGCCTCCGAAGCCTTTGAGGATGTGTCCGGCCATTATGGCGATCTTGGGATCAAGACCACCGGCCTGGCGCTGGATCTGGACAAAATGATGGCCGCCAAGACCGAGACCGTGGACGGGCTGACCAAGGGCATTGCGTTCCTGTTCAAGAAAAACAAGGTGGAACACATTACCGGCACCGGGTGTATTGCCGGAACAGGACAGGTCGAGGTCACAGACGCCAAGGGCAAAAAATCCATTTTGCAAACCAAAAATACTGTCATCGCCACCGGTTCGGAAGTTACGCCTTTGCCGGGTGTTGAGATTGATGAAAAACGTATAGTTTCCTCCACCGGGGCGTTATCCTTGACCAAAGTGCCGAAATCCATGGTGGTGATTGGTGCCGGGGTGATCGGGCTGGAGCTGGGTTCGGTGTGGCGACGCCTGGGCACAAAGGTCAGCGTGGTGGAATATCTGCCGCGCATACTGCCGGGCGCGGATGGGGAGATTGCCAAACAGGCCGCCCGCATTTTCAAGCGCCAGGGCTTTGATTTTCATCTGGGCATGAAAGTAACCGGGGTGGAAAAACTAAAATCCAAACTGAAACTGACCATGGAGCCTGCCAATGGCGGCGAGGCACAAACGCTGGAGGCCGAAACCGTGCTGGTGTGCATTGGTCGCCGTCCTTTCACGCAAGGGCTGGGGCTGGAGGAGGCCGGGGTAAAAACCGATGCGCGCGGTTTTATAGAGACCGATCACTGGAAAACCGGTGCGCCCGGCATTTGGGCTGTTGGCGATTGCACCAGGGGGCCAATGCTGGCCCACAAGGCCGAGGAAGAAGGCGTTGCCTGCGCCGAGGCCATTGCCGGCAAGGCGGCGCATGTAAACTATGGCGTCATTCCGGGGGTGGTCTATACCGCGCCGGAAATTGCCTGGGTGGGCCGCACCGAGGAAGAACTAAAATCCGCCGGCATTGCCTATAAAAAGGGTGCCTTTCCTTTTAGTGCCAATTCACGGGCGCGGGCCAATCATGCCACACAGGGCTTTGTCAAAGTGTTGGCCGATGCCACGACCGACGAAATTCTGGGTGTGCATATGATGGGACCCAATGTTTCCGAAATGATCGGCGAAGCGGCTTTGGCGATGGAATTTCGCGCCGCCTCCGAAGACATTGCCCGCACCTGCCATGCGCACCCAACCCTGTCCGAGGCCCTGCGCCAAGCCGCCATGGGGGTCGAGGGCTGGACCATGCAGATGTAGTGGTGGAGCCTCCTCTCCCCCCTTATCGGCGAGCCTGTCGAAGAAGGGAGATGATTGAGGTGAGGGGGTCGAACGCTTACCAGCGTCACCCCGGCGTAAGCCGGGGTCCAGCGTATAGTCACCACTGGATTCCGGCTTACACCGGAATGACGAAGCACTGAAACCGGGATGACACTCACTGCTTTTACATAAAACCCTTGCAATTGTTGACGGCACCTTTCACCTTGTGCGGCATAAAGGGAAGCCATGAGATTAAGCTGGCCTGAGATACGCATTCGCGCCAAGACCTTCGCCAATGACTGGGCCGATGCCGCCTATGAAAAAGGCGAAACCCAAAGTTTTTATAATGATTTTTTTGAGGTGTTTGGTAAACCCCGCCGGGCAAAAGCGCGCACCATAAAGGGCTGAACACTTCCAGACGCATCTGGTTATCCGTCATTCCGGCGGACGCCGGAATGACGAGTGAGGGCAAAAGCGGGCGGCGAATTGATCCTTACGCCTTGCCGTTCAATAGCCCCTGCATACGTTCAAGATATGTGATCCATGCCTTACGCCCTGCCTCTGTCAGTTCCACCATGGTCAGGGGTTTGCGGCCCTTAAAGCTCTTGTTTATCTGCACATAGCCTGCATCCTCCAGTTTGCGTAAATGGGTGGAAAGATTACCATCCGAGGCATCCAGCTTTTGCTTTAACTCGCCAAAACTGGCTGTGGATACCGATGCCAGGAAAGCCATCATGCCCAGCCGAACCCGTCCATGAATCACCGGGTCCAGCGTGTTGGTGTTAAATTGCGGCTCCATAGTTCCGCTCCCTAAACCACACCGGATGGTTCGGCCCGCATCTGCATGGCACCTGGAATAATGGTCACGAAAACAACAACGCCGGCGGCAAACAGATAGGCAATTGGCTGGTTAATCAGGGCGCCATAGATAATGGCGGCGATAAAGCAAATCGCGCCGATAATGTACTGGCCGCGTTTGCCGGAAAGCCCGCCAGTGGTGCAGTAACTAATGCCATAGATACTGAATGCAACTATCATAATGGTATTGAACATCCTGTAATCCGCCTTGCCAATATATACGGCGGCAAGCACCGCCAGCACATAAGTAAAAATGGCAATGCCGCCAGCAGACCACACCGCACTTTCAGCCCGGTTGCCGATTGAGCCCCTGCCGGGTTTACCTTTTAACGACCTGGCCAATATGACCGATCCCAACCATCCCAATATGCCTATACCGGACCAGACAAAAATCAATGCCTCTGGTCCAAAGGGGGCCTGGCCAGTTAGTACCAGCCATTGGACTATCAGTGCGAAGGCCACCAGCAAGCCCCACATCACTGAAAAGCGTCCACCCAAAAGCGGAGCCTGTTGCCCCACCTGTGCCAAGCTTTTCATATATTCAATATCCTTAACCGTCTCTTTGGCCATATCCAGTTTTGTCATTTTTCATCTCCATACAAAGAACTTTGTAAAACAAAGCATAGGTGATATATGCGCGGTCCCTGTCCCTGTCAACCAGGTCCTGGTCTCCTGGGCCGTGAACCCGCAATGAAGGCTGGGCCTTGGCCCTGGTCATCGGGGAGTGGGCATTCGGTGTGCTTTGGGATGTATTGATCGTGACGGCGCCTGTATATTATGCCCGATATATTATGCAATGTGTCGAATTATCTTGATAAAATCTGTATTTCCGGCACACTTTCCCTGGATCATAAGGGCCTTGGCCATAAAACCGGGCCGTGAAAATTCTGGCTAGAGCATTACCCACAAAACCATCCTGGAAATCATTGGAGAATCGTTTTGAAAATGGACGAAACAAAAGAGCAGCCAAGGGCTGCAAAACGGGAGGCAAGGGTTTTGTCTCTTGCAGCCATGATCCTGCTGACAGGCCTTTGGGCTTCACCATCATTGGCGCACAAAACCTTTTTGATGCCTGAAAAGTTTATCTGGGAAAACGGCCAAGCCGTTAATGTATCCCTGAGCAGTTCCCTGAAATATCCGGAGCTGCAATTTGGGGCAAAACGTGACCGTATTGCGTTTTCTTCTGCTGTGGTTGGCAATCATGTCGTGGGGAATTTTTCGTTTGATGAGCACGACAAATACCTAAAAGCCGGTTTCCGTCCTGACCATAAAGGCTATGGGGTTGTCGCCATGAGTAGCAAGTCCCGGGCAGGTGTAATCAAACCGGAAGACGCGGATGGCTATTTTGATGAAATCGGTGCCGGTGATGAAATCAAGCACGCCTTTGCCGACCTGCCCGGCGAGCCGCCACTGCACCGCAGCTACAGCAAGCATGCCAAAGCCTTCTTTTGCGTTGAAACCTGTTTTGACGGACGTGACATAAGTTACAAACCGGTCGGGCAGCCCCTTGAATTTGTGGCCGTAAAGGACAGCAATAACCGGTTTTTGCTTCTTCGCGAGGGCAAAAAGCTGGCCGGCCAGAAAGTTGATATATTCGCTGCCGACAAGCCGGATATGGTATTAACCACCGATGAAAATGGTATGGTTACCGTCAATACAGACAGTCATGGCCCGGTATTGCTGATGTCAGTGTGGATCACGCTGCCTGCACAGGCTGATGGTGTTTATCACAGCGATTATGCAACTCTGACCGTGGATATGAACGCGACTGAATAGAGGCCAGCTCCTGACCTTAATACCCGGCATCCCGGTCCACCACATGCAGGAGCGGTTCGCCGTTCTCACAGCGCCTGATATTTTCGGCGATCATTGCGCTGGCGGTATCGGACCGGGTTTGCGAGGCAATGTGCGGGGTAACGGTCACTCGCTTGTGCGCCCAAAATGGGTGTGCGGGGGGCAGCGGCTCCACTGCAAACACATCCAGTGTGGCATGGCTGACATGAGCTGCCTCCAGTGCTTTAAGCAGAGCCTCATCGTCGATCAGCTCGCCGCGCCCGGCATTGATAATAACCGCACCTTTGGGCAGTTTGGCCAGGGTGTTGGCGTTGATGACATGGCGGGTCTCGCGGGTTAGTGGCAAAAGCAGGATCAGGATTTCCGCCTCGGCAAGAACCGTATGCAAGCCATCTTCGCCGCTATAACAGGTGATGCCTTTGATGGTCTTTTGATTACGGCTCCAACCTGAAACCTTGAAGTTCAGCGATGAGAGAGCCTTGGCGCAAGTGCGCCCCAGCGTGCCCAGGCCAAGCACAGTTACGGCGCGATCTCTGGCCAGAGGCGGGGCTGTATCGCGCCAAATACCATCCTGTTTGATGATATGCCGGTCGATCCCCAAATGATGGCGCAAGGCATGGCCCAAGACCCATTCGCGCATACCTTCATTCAGGCCGCGATCGACCATACGGGTTAGCGGGATTTGCAGTGTGGGGTTGTCGATTATGTTTTCAACGCCAGCCCACAGGCCAAGCACAGCTTTGGCGCGGGTAAATGGGGTGAAATCTTCAACCGGGCCGCCCGGCGCATATACAAGATAGTCTATCTTTGCCGCCTCAGCATAATCTGGTGATAAATCATAAATCAGGCCGGTATTATCAAGCGCCTGGCGCAATGGTTTTTGGTATTCATCCCAATAGGCATCGGGTGCCGAAAAGCCGATAATGATCATGAGGCAAAAACGTCATCCAGATCCGTGACACCCTTGATTTCAATGGGATTAGAAAACGGATCATAAATAAACAAGGTGCGTTGATCGCCTGCCTTGCCCTCAAAACGTCGGCAGGGGGCAAGGGCAAATTCCACACCAGCTTGCGTCAGCCGGTCGGCCATAACCTGCCAGTCATCCATATTCATCACCACTCCGAAATGCGGTATCGGCACGTTTTTACCATCAACCTTGCCAGTGTTTCGCGCAGGCAACGGCTCGCCAAGATGCAAGGTAAGCTGGTGGCCGAAAAAATCATAATCCACCCAGGTCTCACTACAGCGCCCTTCGGTGCAGCCCAGCACCCCGCCATAAAACGCGCGCGCTTCATTTAGATCGGTAACATTAATGGCAAGGTGAAATAACGGCATTGGGTTTCTCTTATATATTGGTCAGCAGCGGTAACAATGGTCACTTAATTGTCGGGCAGGTGTAGCTTAGGGGAAACCCATAGGCTATGAATAGATGAAATCGTATGAATTTGATCACAAAAATAGCACAAATACGTGTGTGCTGTCGGGCGGTAAATTGAGCTTACAGTTGGATATATTTGCGCAGGATCGTCCGGACGATTTATTGGCTGAACTGGAAAACTATTCCGATTTTGGCGAGACCACGCAAATTGAGCGCATCAATGGTGTCTCCTATTTCATAAATGAGTATTGGACCTCCCGTCAGCGTCAGGCGCACAGGATTCATGAAGTCAGTTACCGTGCCTGCTTCAAACCGCAGCTTCCTGCTTTTTTTATTGAACGCCTGACCAGACCGGGGGATATTGTGTATGACCCTTTTATGGGCCGGGGCACGACCCCGGTTGAAGCCGCATTGCGGGGTCGTATCCCTTATGGCAATGACACCAACCCGTTAAGCCGTGCCTTTACGGAACCAAGGATAAATCCACCTTCTTTGAATGAAGTTACAGCGCGGTTGAGGGAAGTGCCTTGGAGTGATTTTCAAGATCATAAACATGAAGAATTACTGGTTTTTTATCACGCAAAAACATTGGCGAATATAGAAGGTTTGCGCCGCTATTTACTGGAGCGACAAAAAGAAAACCGGCTGGATCAGATTGACCGCTGGATCCAGATGGTGGCCGTGAACCGGCTTACCGGCCATTCCTCCGGCTTTTTTTCGGTCTATACCTTGCCACCCAATCAGGCGGTAACGGTAGAGCGGCAGCTTAAAATCAATCAAAAAAGGACACAGATACCACCGCTCAGGGATGTGCCGGCGATTATAGGGAAGAAATCAAAAATATTGCTGTCACAGGGTGGAACAAGTGTAGAGAACAGCCTTTTTCTAACGGGGCAATCCCATTCAACACCACAGATAGCTGATGCCACGGTTTCCCTGACTGTAACCTCGCCGCCTTTTTTGGATATTGTGGATTATGAGGCCGATAATTGGTTGCGGTG
>JAJFFP010000051.1 GCA_021776595.1 Robiginitomaculum sp.
CCTACAGGAAAAAAGGTGTATTTTTGAATGACGCCCCGTTCGCATTGTTTGTTCTGGGGCAATACCGGGCCAGCCCGCCTGGTCAAACCTTAAAACCAAACCCCCTGCTATCGCTTAGCAAGAAAGTGGATTATCCTTGGGCAGTGTGTGGGTTCGGGGCAGAAGAAATTCACGCTATTACCCATGCAAGCCAATGCAATGGTCATATTCGCGTTGGTTTTGAAAATAGTATATTGCAGAAAAACGGAAGTTTATTGCCGGATCACAAGCACATGATTACCCTTTGTGTAGAGGCTTCTAATATAGAAGATCGTCCGGTAGCTACTGTAGATGATATAAAAAATATGCAAAAATGGTGCAAATAAGCATCAGTGTTGGCAATAAATTCCAATTATAACATTATTTTTCTTGCAATTCACACATATTAACACTACCAGCTTGCCGTTGCGCGAAAACAAGTATGGCTACGCAAAACACTAATTCAAGCTCAATTCGAGGGAATATTTAATGAGAAATATAAACAGGCTGAAACAGTCGACCATGTTGCTCGCTGCATCTGTGGCATTAGGCGTAGTTGGTATGCCAGCTTACGCGCAACAGAGCGATGATGACACCTTTGTTGAAGACGAGATTGTTACCATTGGTTCAAGAAGCAAAAAAGCACGTTCGCTAAAAGATTCGCCGGTGCCGGTGGATGTTTTTTCCAGCGAGGATCTTAGCAGTTCCGGTAATACGGTTGATATTACCGATATGCTCAAAACCCTGGTGCCATCCTACACAGCGACACCGGCAACCGGTGATGGCAGCGCTTTTATCAGACCGACATCATTACGCGGCATGTCACCGGATGAAACCTTGATCCTGGTCAATGGCAAACGTCGCCACCGTTCTGCCCTGGTGCAATTTTTTGCGCCCGCTGCCGGTAACGGCTCACATGGTGTGGACGTGGGTATGATCCCCGCCATTGCCTTGAAGAGCGTCGAAGTGCTTCGTGATGGCGCCGCTGCTCAATATGGTTCTGATGCCATTGCAGGTGTTATGAACTTTAACCTTAAAGATAACCGCGAAGGCGGTGAAGCCCTGTTCCAGTACGGTGAGTTTTATCAAGGCGAACAAAGCATCAAAATTGCTGGCAATGTTGGCCTGCCACTTGGCGACACAGGTTTTATCAACCTGAGCGGTGAATATGTAGACAATGATGCCTTGTCTCGCGGCATTATTCGTCCGGATGCGCAGGCCCTGATTGATGCCGGTGTGCAAGGTGTTGGTGCCGACAGCCCGTTTGGTGATGCCCCCTTTACCCAGACCTGGGGTCGGCCACAAACAAAAGGCAAACGATTTTTTCTTAATTCCGGGATTGATATTACGCCCAATGCACAGCTTTATGTCTTTGGGAATTATGCCGATACAGACGGACGCTATCGTTTCTTCTATCGCAATCCCAACCACTCAACCATCCAGACGCTCCGCGCTTTGGGCTTTACCGGCCTGCAGGCCGGTTACACGCCATTTCTGGACGGCGCACAAAAAGATAAAAGTCTGGTTGCCGGGATAAAAGGCGAAACCGACGGGTCCTGGTTCTATGATTTCAGCGCCGGCATTGGGAAAAATTCTTTGGACTATTTTCTCAACAACACCTTAAACCCGTCACTGGGTCTTGTTAATGGCCAACCACCACAGCGTGATTTTGATGTTGGTGGCTACGATCAAAAAGAGATCACTCTAAATGCTGATTTCTCTAAATCCGTTTCAGATAATGTCAATCTGGCGTTGGGTGCAGAATGGCGTGAAGAAACCTATTCGGTTACCCCTGGCGAACCCAGTTCATTCGTTGGTGCCGGTTCAAATGGACTGGGTGGTTTTAAACCACAGGATTCCGGTTCTTTTGACCGCAACAACTTTGCATTTTACGCTGATGTTGAACATGACATGACGGACAGGTTTCTGGTGCAATACGCCCTGCGCTATGAGGACTTTTCAGACGTTGGCAGCACGCTGAACGGGAAAATTGCTTCCCGTTATCTTGTATCAGACAATGTTACCCTGCGGGCTGCTGTTTCAACGGGCTTCAAGGCACCAACCCCTGGTCAGGCTAATGTCCGCACCACGATCACAACTTTTGACGGTGTAACCGGCCTGCAAGTTGAAGAAGGTCTTGTGCCGCCTACCAGTGCTGGCGCATTGGCCGCTGGTGGTGCCCCGCTTAAAGAAGAAAAATCTGTTAACTACAGTGCCGGTATCGCAACACAGCTTAACAGCGTTACTTCGCTAACATTCGATGCTTACCGTATTAAAGTTAACGATCGTATCTACAGGACAGGCGATATCCCGCTTCCTGGAAGCACGACTGGCGCAACCGTTTCATTCTACACCAATGCTTTGGATGTTGTCTCCAAAGGGATTGATGTGGTGCTGACGTCCAGTGCCCAATGGAGCGATCTGGTTAATACTGACTTCTCTTTCGCTGGCAGTTACAACAAGGTCAATGTTAAAAAACAAAACCCGGTTGGTGGCATTCTTCCTGTAAGCGCCGGTGTTATTGAAGACATTGAGAACAACTATCCCAACATCCGCTTTGTGGCTTCTGCAAACACCCACTTTGGCGATCAATGGGACTGGTTGGTCCGGGCCAATTTCTATGGCAGTCACTTTGATGAACGTGGCAGAATTGGTGCTGCAGTAAATCCAAGTGCTAAAATTAGCTCTATCGTGTATTTTGATACTGAGCTTGGCTATCAGGCTACGGAAAATGTTCGGCTCGCGATTGGTGCTGTGAACATCTTCGACAAATTTATTGGTGAAGTTGGTCCGCCCAATGCAAACCGGTTAAGCGTTGGTCTGCAATACCCACGCCGTAGTGCTGCCAACTATGAAGGCGGTTCATGGTATGCGAAACTCGTATTCACCTACTAATGACGACCCTCGTATGATCGATTAACGCGACCATACCTCTAACAATGAAAAACGGTGGCAAGTATTCTTGCCGCCGTTTTTTGTTAAAACGCCAAGTCTGGTCTTTGATCACTATTTCGAGGCAGGCTACTGGCCGCGCAGGGCATAACCTGCAGAGCGAACGGTGCGGATGGCATCATTGGTATGACCGGCGTTCAGGGCTTTGCGTAATCGGCCCACATGCACATCCACCGTGCGTAGTTCGACATCGGATTGCATACCCCAGACCGCATCCATTAATTGGGTGCGGCTAAACACCCGTTCAGGCTGGCTCATTAGATATTCCAGCAGGCGAAATTCTGTGGGACCAAGCGATACACCCTTACCCTGACGGGTGACTTTTCGGGTGCCCTTGTCCAGCACTATATCGCGACAGGTTAAGGTCTCGTCGGTCAAATAAGGGCGGGCGCGGCGCAATAAAGCCCGGATACGGGCCAGCAATTCCTTAACCGAAAAAGGCTTGGTGAGGTAATCATCGGCCCCGGTTTCAAGGCCGCGAATCCGTTCATGCTCTTCGCTGCGGGCCGTCAGCATGATGATCGGAATATCTGGTGAGGATTTTGACGCCCGCAGGCACCGGCAGACCTCTATGCCGGAGAGTTTGGGCAACATCCAGTCCAGCACCACCAGATCCGGTGCCCGCTCCTCCACCATGAGAAGCGCCTCCTCCCCATCGCTGGCAAGGGCGACCTCGTAGTCCTCTTTATCCAGATTATATTGCAGCAGCGTGGCAAGAGAGTCTTCGTCCTCAACCACCAGCACATAAGGTTTCATGACTTAGGGTCCAGACTCATTCAAATGGTTTAATTTCATGCTTTTAGGAAATGTTGAATGGAGATAAGCCAATGCAGCAAAGGCTGCCCGCCTTTGCAAGGCTGGGTTACGACAGGCGGCGTTTCTTAAAAGCACCCGAAGGGCGAGAGTTCTTTTTCGCTTTGCCCTTCGGGCGTTCTGTTCGCAAAAGGTCCACCGGACCTTTTGTCGGGCTAGCCCGATAAACGAAATATCACCGTCAAAAGGCCTTGAAAATACACCATATTTCCTGCG
>JAJFFP010000052.1 GCA_021776595.1 Robiginitomaculum sp.
GCGTCAAAGGCTTCCTTGACGTTTTTCATGGCGTCAAAATAAATGCCCCAATAATCGCTGCCCTTACACCAGGCCCGGGCGGCAATATCAACGGATGAGCCGCCATGGGCGGTAACACCGGTAAACACGTCCGGGCTTTTATGGACCCGTTCGTCGGCGCGTAAAGTATCCTGAATAATTTTCATGGCCTTGCCGATATCGTCGCTATAATCAATGGAGAAGGTAAAATCCACGCGGCGGGTGCCGTTGGCTGAATAATTGGTGATCACATCGCCCCAGGCGCTACCATTGGGCACAATGATTTTCTTGTTATCGCCCGTGGCCAAAACCGTGGTAAAGAGGTTGATGTCTTTGACCGATCCGGATTGCCCGGCAATCTCGACAAAATCACCAAGACTGTAGGGGCGAAACAGGATAATCATCACCCCGGCGGCAAGGTTGGAAAGCGTGCCTTGCAGGGCCAGACCAATGGCCAGTGTTGCCGCACCAAGGGCGGCCACCAGCGAAGTCGTCTCCACCCCGAAACGGTCGAGCACGGCGATCACCACCATAGCCATAATGGCGTAATAGACCAGCGAGGCAAAAAAATTGCCCAGCGTGTCATCAAGACGCCGGCTTTTGTGAGCGGCGGTTTGCACGGTCCGGCGCACCATACCGGCCACCATCATACCAATGATAAAGATTACTGCCGCCAGAACCACACTGGTTCCTGCGTCTATGGCGCGCTCCATCAGCGCGCTAATGGTTTCAGCATTCATCAAATCTTCGGTGTTCATTCAATCCCCCTGATGGTTTGGTGTTGTCATGTGCTTGCGAAACGCTTGATAGACGAATTATGCCTTGGATAGAAACAAAATCTTTGCCGCGCCGTATAAACGTTCACTCAAGACTGTCCAGTCGGCAAGTTCAGGGCTTTCATCAACGGCACATTCAAGGATGGCGCAAGTTTTTGGAGCCAGCCAGTTGCCATTTTCAAGTTCTGCCAAAGCGCGCTCACCAAGGCCTTTATGATAAGGCGGGTCCAGAAAAACCAGATCAAAAGCCTTTCCCAGGGCGGCGGGTTTTTGGCCAAGCTCGGTGGCATCGCGGCGGTGAATGCGGGTTTGGCCAAAGAGCGAAAGTGCCTCAATATTATCACGGATGACACCGCGCGCGGCGGCATTATTGTCCACAAAGAGACAAAATGATGCACCGCGGGATATGGCTTCAAACCCCAAAGCCCCTGAGCCGGCAAATAGGTCAATAACCCGCGCACCGGCAAGATCGCACCAGTCATTGTGTTCGAGGATATTAAAGATCGCCTCGCGGGTGCGCGCTGCTGTGGGCCTGGTTGTGCGCCCCGGCGGCGTGATGAGCGTCCGCCCGCGATACATGCCGCCGCCGATGCGCATTATTTTATATTCGCCAACATGCCGCCAAGCTGTTCGCGCATTTGCTTGGGCCGCACTTCATCCACCGCACCTCTGGCCAGATTGCCAAGGATAAACGGACCAAACGAGATACGGATCAACCGGTTAACTTTCAAGTCCAGGGTTTCCAGCGCCCGGCGCACCTCGCGGTTTCTGCCCTCTTTAAGGCGCACCTCAATCCAGGCATTATCGCCCTTTACGCTCTCGATTTTGGCCTCAATCGGGCCGCTGCGCCGTCCATCCAGCATCACACCTTTTTTTAGCCGGTCCAGCCGATCCTGCGTTACCCGTCCCCAGGCACGCACCCGGTAACGCCGGGTCCAGCCGGTTTTGGGCAGTTCCAGCGTCCGCGCCAAGGCCCCGTCATTGGTCAGCAGCAAAAGGCCTTCGGAGTTCAGGTCCAGCCGCCCGACCGAGATCACCCTTGGCATGGTTTCGGGCAGGCGCTCAAACACCGTGGGGCGATCCTGTTCGTCCTTGTGGGTGGTAATCAGGCCCAAAGGCTTGTGATACCGCCAAAGGCGCGGTGCGGGCGGCGCACCAATGGCCTCACCATCAACGCGAATATCCTCTGCCCCGCTGACCAGAAAAGCCGGCGTATCCAGCACCATGTTATCAATGCTGACGCGGCCAGCCTCAATCAGGCGTTCGGCTTCGCGCCGCGAGGCAATGCCAGCGCGCGAAAGATATTTTGCAATCCGCATTTTATCGGTGTTTTGTGGTTTGGCGTTCACTTGACGGGCCTTCTGTGACATCGGATCAATACGTTATGGATAATACGAAACTCGATCAGCGCTTAATGTCACGCACCTTACAGCTTGCGCAAGGGGCAATGGCCGCTGGCGAAGTGCCGGTGGGGGCGCTTGTTTATGATCCGGCGGCAGACAAAATCATTGCCGAGGCGGGAAATGCACCAATTTCCAGCCATGACCCTACGGCTCATGCCGAAATTATTGCCATGCGTAAAGCCGCCAAAACCCTTGGCAATTACCGTCTTGGGGACTTGTGGCTTTATGTAACGCTGGAGCCATGCGCCATGTGCGCCGGGGCCATTTCTCATGCACGGATTGCGCGGCTGATCTTCGGGGCCAGTGACCCCAAGGGCGGGGCGGTCATATCCGGGACGCAATTTTTTGATCAGCCGACCTGCCATTGGCAACCCGATGTTATGGCGGGCATTTTGGCCGATGAAGGCGCGGCACTGTTGAAAGGCTTTTTCAAGGCGCGGAGAAAGAAATAAGTTACTGGCTGAGACAAACCGTAACTTCTCATTGCCGGTTCTGCCCCCCGTCCCTATCTTATAGCAAACAAACTGGAGGCTGGACCCTAAAAATGAAAATAATGGCGGCAAGTGAAGATGATCTGCTGGTGCTCTCGGCTCTGGTCCAGGATGGTGTGGCCCGTATGCAGGATCTGTATCGCGAGGCATCCTCGCGGCGCTTTACCATTGGCCTGAACCGCTTTCGCTGGGAGCTGGTGAATGTGGGTGAACAGCCCTCGCGTGTTCGGGCGGGTCTGATGATTGAAGGGGTGGAGGCAGTGCGCACCCAGAATCTTAACCGGGAAAACCCTGATGCGGTAATTGATATTTTATCACTGGATTTTATCCCCGATAAAAAAAATCCGCCGGCGGGGTGTTTACGGGTCTTGCTGGCTGGCGGCGGTATGATCGAAATGGATGTCGAATGTATTGATGTCACGCTGGCCGATGTCAGCCAGAGCTGGAAAACCCGCCACCTGCCAGATCATGAACATGATGAGGGATAAGGATCATAAGCATCGTATTGCCCGGCTTGATCTGGACGAACGCTCTTTAAGTGCACTGAGTGCCGATTCGGAGCACGAACGCCGGGTCGCCATATTTGACTTGCTGGAAGAAAATACCTTCAAGCCCGTTGGCGCGTCGGATGGGCCTTATGCGGTAATGCTCTCTATAGTGGACCGACGTCTGGTGTTTGATATTAGCCTGCTTGACGGATCGCCTGTGCGACGGCTTATTTTATCCTTGACGCCTTTTAGGCGTATTGTGCGCGATTATTTCATGATCTGTGAAAGCTATTACGATGCCATTCGCACCGCCGCCCCGGCACAGATCGAGGCGATTGATATGGGCCGCCGAGGTATCCATAATGAAGGCTCTGAATTGTTGGAAGAACGCTTAAAAGACAAGGTGGAAATGGACTTCGACACGGCGCGCCGCCTGTTTACGCTGATCAGCGCCCTGCATGTAAGGACTTGAGAAAGATATGGAAATGCCAAAATCCGTGCTTTTTTCCTGCACCATGAATTCGATCCGCTCGCCCATGGCCGCGGCCCTGTTGCGCCGCCGTTATGGCAAGGCAATTGCGGCCGATTCGTGCGGCGTTTATGAAGGCTATCTTGATCCCTTCATGGTGCAGGTAATGGAGGAATGGGGGGTGGACCTGGCAGCGCACGAGCCCAAGAGCTTTGCGGATCTGGACCCGGCCAGCTTTGATCTGGTGATTACCCTGACCCGTGATGCGCAAGGCGATGCAGAGAAATTTCTTGCCGGCAAGAGCGCCGAATTGCTTTATTGGGATACACCCAACCCCACTGATGAAATGTTTGGTCCACGGGATTTGCGTATTCAGGCCTATCGGGATTGTCGTAATTTTCTGGACCGCAAAATCGCCGAACGCTTTGGGTCAGTAAAGTCTGCTCCATAACAAACCTGTAAACCATGGGGATGCAGGTTTTGGCGCTTTATTAAGGCTTAGCGTGTCTGATGGCATTTTACGCCAGGATACAGCTATGCCGGATACCGATAAAGCCAACCGCCATTTTCGCAGTGCCGAAGAAGACCGCGAAATTATGCGCAAGGTGCCACAAACCCCGCAAACCTGTTCCAGTGCCTATTGTCTGGCCTTTGATGATACGCAGTTTTTGCTACGCGATGAATTGCGCCCGGTGCGCCTGCAACTGGAGTTGATGAAGGCGCAAATCATTTTTGATGAAGAGCATGTGGATTCCACTGTGGTCATTTTTGGTGGTGCCCGCATCCCTGCCCCCGATGCAGAGCCCGTGCGCACGGAAAACCCCGCCCTGATAAAAAGCCTGAAAGAAAAATCTCATTTTTATGAAGAGGCCCGGCGCTTTGCCCGAATGGTTTCGCAATACTCGCTGGATCATGGGGGACGCGACTGGATTATCTGCTCTGGTGGTGGCCCTGGCGTTATGGAAGCGGCCAATCGTGGTGCCCATGATGTTGGTGCCAAGAGTATCGGGCTGAATATTGTGTTACCCCATGAACAGGCCCCCAATTCATATGTAACGCCGGCATTGAGCCTGCAATTTCATTATTTTGCCATTCGCAAGATGCAATTTTTAATGCGCGCCAAAGCGCTTACCGTGTTTCCGGGCGGATTTGGCACACTGGATGAAACTTTTGAAACCCTGACCCTGATACAGACCGGGCGGGTGGCCCCTATGCCGGTATTGCTATTTGGAGAAAGGTTCTGGCGGCGTATTATTGATTTTGATGCACTGGCAGAGGAAGGCACCATCTGCCCGGATGATCTTAAATTGTTCTCATTTGTTGAAACCGCCGATGAGGGCTGGCGTAAAATCAGGCAGTTTTACGGGCTTTAGCCCTGGTCTTGATCCAGTCCGCCAGAGGCGTTTTTAATGCCAGTGCCGGTTTTTCAATAATAAACCAGGATAACGCCGCCATACCGGTGCTGAGAATAAGGGCGTAAAGCAGCATGACCATTGGTGTTGTTGCCAAACCCAGATGATAGAGGCTCTGCATGATCGGCCATTGCCAGATGTAAATGCCATAAGACAAGTCTGGAATACGGGCCAGAGGCGCAAAAGAAACCGGCAAGGCAAACCCGACCAGCAAGATACCGCCAGCCAGGGCAAAATTGAGCATAATCTCATATGACGCCGTTGGTCCAAAAAACAGTGCCAGCGCCACAAGCGGCAACATATAACGCCCACGAATATGAATGCTGTCACGCCAGGCATAAAGCACGGCCCCCAAAAGATAAGCCATGGAAAGCCGGGTCAGGTCCATAAATTGTGGTGGCCACAGATCCGGAAAAATGCGCACAACCATAAAGCCCAGCACAGACAGCATAAAAATAGCCAGCACACGGGTCCGTGATGCACAAAGGCCAAAAAGGCCGAGCATCAGGCTGCCGCCATAAGCGATGACTTCATAACGCAAGGTCCAAAGCGAGGCAGAAAACTCGCCGGCCCAGGGATTGTTTGGGAAAATTCCAGGCGGGCCACCAGAGGTATCACCAAAGGTCAGCACATCACAAAGATAACGCCAGATGTTATGGTCCAGAAAATATGTTTTTGGGTTAATTGCGCTAAAGGCTGGGCCAAACAATAAAACTGCCGCCAGCGCCAGCACCGTCATGGCCGGCATCAGCCGCAAGGCGCGCGCCACCACAAAGCGCACTATATCAGGTCGCCGGTCGAATGAGCGGGTAATCAGCAAGCCTGAGAGAATAAAAAAACCGTTCACCGCTGCATAGGACAAGGTGATGTCAAACAGGATAAGCGGTTCCGGTGCCGTATTGCCCAGAAAAACCACAAAGCTGTGCCCTAACAGGACACCCAGGGCCATAAGCAGGCGAACCGGCGTCAGCAGGTTAACCGGTCGGTCAAGCGCCGCCGCCAGGCTTTGCGTGTGCAGATGTGTCGTATTGGTGCTCATGGCACCTGTAACCGCAAAAGCCGTGCCGGTTTATGGTTAGTAGACGGCGTTAGCGCGGCGCCAGCACCATCATCATCAGCCGGCCTTCGACTTTAGGCTCGAATTCAACCTTGGCGGTTTCGGTAAAATCCTCGCGCACACGCTCCAGAAGGTCCCGGCCACGATCCTGGTGCGCCATTTCCCGGCCACGAAAGCGAATGGTCACTTTAACCTTGTCGCCCTGATCAAAAAATCGCTGCATGGCTTTGGTTTTGACGTGATAATCATGCACATCAATATTGGGGCGCATTTTGATTTCTTTCAGATCAGCGGATTTTTGCTTTTTCTTGGCTTCGGAGCGTTTTTTCTGCTCCTGAAAGCGCAATTTCCCATAATCAAGAATTTTACAAACCGGGGCTTTGGGGTTTGGGGCGACTTCTACAAGATCAAGCCCGGCCTCAGCCGCAGCTTCAAGGGCGGCATGCAGAGGCATCATGCCCTGCTTTTCGCCATTCTGATCTATGAGAAGGACCTGTTCGGCCTCAATATCTTTATTTACACGTGGCCCCTTTTTTTTACTGGGGGTGGCAACGACTGGACGGCGGGCTATGGTGATCTCCTTTGTGACCGCGAAACTCTGACTTTCCTGGCTGTATCCCCTAGATTGCAAGGAATATGACCAATAGAACCGGCTTTATGACGAAAGCAGCGCTTTGGATCAAGCACGCAAATCACTTTTTGATGTCTCTGCTGTGCTTTATTGCGCCAAACATCCCCAAAACATCAAGAACCGAACGGGCGGACAGATCATTTAATGATGGCGCGATCAGGGCCACTACCCCCGGCCCTCGCGGCGCATGGGCAGCGGCATCCTGATGACCTTCGTGTAAAGTAATGGTTCGCGCACCGGCGGCACCGGCCAGCCGCGCGGCACCATCGGCATGGCCAAGCACCGCTTTGGCCCGCGCCCCAAGGGCGGCCAGTTGGTAATAATCAGCGCGGGCGCACAAATCCTTGATGCGCACATCAATCTGCGCCACTTCACGGGCGCAAGCCCGATCTGCAATGGTGCCCACCAAAGCACAACTGGTGCCGCTTTCAATGATGGAACGGGCCAGCGTGGCAAATTGCGCTTCCGGCCATCTTGGCCCGGAATCATCGCGGGAGAGGTTCAGCAGTATAAAATCATGCTCCAGGCCAAAAAAGGCTGGTTCCAGAGAGGGTGCTCCGGCACGGCGGCGCAACAGCCATTTCCCGTCAGGCCCTGCCGATGGCACGGGTTGTTTTGCCTTGATGCCAACCAGGTCCAACAGGGCGGCATCGGCATCGACGGGGTGAGCTGGCGGGTTTACCAGTTTCCATTTTGATTTTTTGCCCATGCCGGCAAAGGACGGCCCAAAACGCCCCAGTGCGTTCTGCAATTGCAAGGTGCGCGCCGAGCGCTCCAGATCGTAAATTCGTTCAAAGCGGCGCTTTTTTAACGCCTGCACCAGTGTGCGCAAAGCGGCTGTATTTTGCCACAATTCAACCGTGCTGACATCGTCAAATAATGAAGTAGCCTTGGCCAGTGCCGCAAGGTTAGGTACGGTCAGCAGGGTCATGCGTTCATGAACATTTTGAGCGCGCAGGCGTTGCACAGCCGCCAGTGCATCGATCAGCCGGCCTAGCGGCCCAAAACAGATAATCAGAGCGCCAGCGCTCATAGGCTACACCCCTTTACGCGGATGAATAATATCTTGATACACTTGCAGCGTTTTTGCACACATTGTCTTGCGAGAATAGTGCAAACGCGCGTGTTGGCGGGCATTGCGGCAAATTTGTTCACGCGCATGATAATCCATCGTCAATAACTTTCGCAACTGGCGAGCCAGATCATTGGCCTGGCCCGGCTGGAAGTAAAACCCGGTTTTTGTATCCAGCACGGTTTCCAGCGTGCCGCCATGGGCAGAGGCCAGGGTCAGCCGGGCGCTGGCCTGCCCCTCAACGGCAACCCGGCCAAAGGCTTCGGGTTCAATCGAGGCTGATAACACTATGTCGGCTTTGGTATAAAGCGCCGCCATATCTTCCACATGGCCATAAAAATGGACCTGATCGTCGAGCTTTGCCGCTGTTACTTGCGCCTTTAATAGGTTGACATATTCATCGCGACCTTGCGCATCTCCGGCCAGTATCAGGCGTATATCAGGAAAATCCTGACGCAGCAGGGCCATGGCCTTGATGGCGCTTTCCTGCCCCTTCCACCGGGTCAGGCGCCCCGGAAGCAAAATATTTATTTTATCACTTATTGGCTTTTCCGGCACCAGAAAAAACGCCGGGTCAACACCGCGCGCAATGATGGCAAGGCGCGCCTCATCAATACCATGTTCGGCTTTAATGTGCTGTCCGATAAAGTATGAATTGGCAATGACCCGGTCGCCTTTGGCCATAATGGCGTTATAGCCGCGTTTGAGGGCGTTATTGGCATTATAAGTTCCATGATAGGTGGTGACAAAAGGCACACCCGTCTGCTTGCAGGCGGCGCGAGTGCTCCAGGCGGGGGCGCGCGAGCGGGCGTGGATCAGATCAGCACCAAAAGCGCTGGAAAGGGCGGCAATACGTCCGGCATTGCGCCACATGACATACGGGTTTTTGGAATCCACCGGCAAGTGCGCAATAACGCCTCCCGCCGCTATCACTTCCCTTTCCAGACGCCCGCCTGCGGTAATGGCAAGCGCTTCACCTCCCGCCTCAATCACAGCATGGGAGACATCGACCAATGTGCGCTCCGCACCACCGGCATCCAGTTTTGGGATAATCTGCACGATTTTTAGCGGCACAACTCGACTTTCCTGTTCACTTCGTGCAATCGATAGTCAGTGATTGTGCATTCAGGCAAAGCCAATGGCAAATGATCTTAGCTTTATAACTGGCGAGGCCGGCGAAAAAATTGCTTGCCGGGCGCGAAAAGGCAAAGGACCTACTCTCTTGTGGCTGGGTGGTTTTCGCTCTGACATGGATGGCACCAAAGCCGATTTTATAGACCAATGGGCCAGGGATAACGGCCGCGCCTTTGTGCGTTTTGATTATTTTGGCCATGGTCTATCCAGTGGCCGCTTTGAAGATGGCAATATTTCACGCTGGCTTGCCAATGCGCAACAGGTGCTGGATGCACATGGCTCTGATGAGGTGATCCTGATTGGCTCATCCATGGGGGCCTGGATTGCCCTCTTGCTGGCTTTGGCCAACCCGCAAAAAAACATGGCGCTGGCATTGATTGCCCCAGCGCCGGACTTTACCGAAAAACTGATGTGGAAGGGGTTTGATCAGGATACCCGTCGCCTGATCGTCGAACGCGGCGTTTATTATGAGCCATCGGATTATAGTGATGAGCCAACGCCAATAACACGCGCGCTGATCGAGGATGGGCGCCAGCATCAGTTAATGGATGAGCCGATCGCTTTTGCCGGCCCGGTTCGTATTTTGCAAGGCTTGCAGGATGAAAGCGTGCCCTGGGCTTATGCCCTTGAACTGGTCGCTCATCTGCAAAGTCAGGATGTTGTTTTTTCTCTTTCCAAATCCGGCGATCACCGTTTGTCTACACCGGAGGATCTTTCCCGTCTGGCGACAGTGCTGGACGAGCTATGCACCAAATACACGTAAACCGGGCGGGTAGGGAGCGGATTTTACAGGTCACACCCGATTGTGACTTGTATTGCCTTGTCTGAACCGACACAAAGGACGGGTTGGGAGTGTTATATTATGCGCTTTATTTTCGCCATTGCCCTGATGTTGCTGTTCTGGACAGCATATGCACCGAAGGGGCGCGCCGAAGCAGACGAAAGTCAGCGATACCGCGCTTGTCTGGCCAAAGCCTATAGCAATCCCACAGAAGCCTATGAAGATGCCCTGATCTGGAAAAATGAGGGCGGGGCCAGCCCGGCACGTCATTGTCTGGCGATGGCCTTTTTGGGCATGAATGCTTTTGCCGAAGGGGCAGAACAGCTTGAAGCGCTGGCCTATGCCCCTGACATAGAAAGCCAAGCCTTAAAAACAGAAGTGCTGATCCAGTCCGGTGAGGCCTGGTTACAGGCAGAGCGGCCAAAAGATGCGCTTAGAGTGCTGGATCTGGCGCTGGAGCGGCAAAAAAATAATGCCGATGTTTATACCAATCGTGCCCGCGCCGAAATGGCGCTGGGTAATGTGACCGCTGCCCATGCCGATCTTGATCAGGCTATACGCCTACGCCCCGATCATGCGCTGGCCTTGCGTCTGCGCGCGGCGGTGCAATTACGTGAAGGCAAACTGCAGGCGGCTCAAAGCGATATTGAAGCGGCTTTGCGTTTTGAACCGAGCAATGTGGATGCCCTATTGGTGCGCGGGCAAATCCGTGAGGCCCGCCGGTTACGGTAATGCGCCTGCCAGCGAGCTATGATGGCTGCGTATTTTCTATTTTTTCAGCAATTGTCCCAAGGCCCACTGTGCCGCATCACGCACCTGCATACTCTCATCATCAAGGCGTGCCTGTGCCGCCGGAACAAGGGTTTGATCGGCGCTATTGCCTATGGCGATCAATACGTTGCGCACAAACCGGTTACGGCCACTGCGCTTTATAGGTGATCCGGCATACAAGGTGCGAAACGCGGTCTCATCAAGGGCGCTTAAAGCCCCAAGGTCCGGCAATATATTTTCCGCTCGCGGCCAGAGCAGCGCTTCACGCCCGGCTTTGGCATATTTATTCCATGGGCAAACCGCCAGACAGTCATCACAGCCATAAATATGATTACCCATTAACGGGCGTAAGTCCTCGTCAATGGGTCCATCATGCTCGATCGTCAGATAGGAAATGCAACGTCTGGCATCAATCTGATAGGGGGCGGGAAAGGCCTTGGTCGGGCAAATATCCAGACAGGCACTGCACGAGCCGCAATGATCTTCCTCCGGTGTGTCCGCACACAGATCAGAGGCGGTTAGAATAACCCCTAAAAACAGCCATGAGCCAAACCCACGCGACACCAGATTGGTGTGCTTGCCCTGCCAGCCAAGGCCGGCCCGTGCCGCCAGCGGCTTTTCCATAAGGGGGGCCGTGTCCACAAATACTTTAACTTCGGCACCGGCTTCTTTTGCAAACCATCCCGCCAGCACCTTGAGGCGTTTTTTGACGAGTTTATGATAATCACCCCCCTGGGCATAAACTGAAATCACGCCATTTGACGTGTGTTCAAGGGCCTCGATCGGATTGCTGGCCGGGCCGTAATTTATACCCAGCATGATGGCGCTTCTGGCGTCCTTCCACATATGGGTGGGGTGGCTGCGACGCTTTTGTGTGCTCAGCATCCAGTCCATACTGCCGTGGTATCCGGCCTGCACATAGTCCTGCAAATCCTTTCCGGCCTCCCACGGGCTTTTGGCATCGGCAATACGGCAGACATCAAACCCGCCAAGGCGGGCTTCTTGCCTCAAACGGGCCAGAAGATCATCAGAAGTCAAGGTCGGCATAATGCGGGGCCGGTGGCATGCCAGGCAGTGTATCACCCAGCAACGGGCGAAAAGAGGGACGGGATTTGATGCGCATAAACCATGACTTAGCCAAGGCAAATTCATTCCAGGGCACTTCGCCCAGATAATCAAGGCAAGAAAGCTGCGCCGCAGCGGCAATGTCCGCATGGGTCAAAGAAGTTCCCCCCAGCCAGTCGCGCGTTTCAATGAGATGATTGATATGTGCCAAATGCCAGCGTAAATGCGAACGCCCTTCACGCATGGCCGCGCTATCGGGTGAACCGCCACCGATCAGTGCTTTTTCCAGCCGCTCATGCAGGATATAGGCATTGACCTCGGCGTGAAATTTTACACAGAACCATTCCACCAGACGGCGCACTTCGGCGCGTTCGGCAATATCCGTTGGCAGAAGAGGTGCCGCTTCGCGGGCCTCATCAAGATATTCCAGTATCGGGCGGGCATCGCATACCACACAGGGCTTTGCGCCGGTTTCATCGCGCAGAACCGGGGTGCTGCCCGCCGGGTTCATGGCCTGCAAAATGGCCGGATCGTCCGTAAACTCCACGCGGGAGAGTTTGAAGGTCAGACGTTTTTCTGCCAGTGCCAGACGCGCCATGCGTGAAAACGGGTCCAGCGGCCAGTGATACAAAACCCGCATCGCGTTAATGCTCCTCACCCTGACCACTAAAATGCGCAATGCCGTGGGCTTCGGCTTCGCCTTTGGGATCCGGATGGATCAAAATATCGGCGGCCGGAAACGCCTCCAGCAATCGCCTTTCCACCTCAACCACAATTTTATGAGCGGCTGACAGGCTGATTTTGGGATCAAGGTCCACATGAAACTGCATGTGCACAAAAAGACCCGCCGCACGGGTGCGCAATTCATGCACCGATAAAACACCGGGCACTTCAAGCGCCAGTTTTTTGATCTTGCGGCGCTCGTCATCAGGCAATTCATGGTCCAGCATCTGGTCAAGGGCGCCACGGGCCACCCCCCATGCCGTCCAGACCAGCCAGGCGGCTATGCCAAGACCAACCACCGCATCGGCCCAGCCCCAGCCAATATAAAGCGTCAGTAACAGACCTGCGATTACAGAAATGTTAGCACCCAGATCTGAAAGGTAGTGCGCCCGGTCGCCGGTAACCGCCACCGATCCGCTTTGGGCGATGGCCCGACCTTGCCATTGCACCAGCGTTACCGTCAGCACAATGGATAGCACCATCACTCCCATGGCCAGTGTGCCGTGTTCTACGGGGTGCGGGTTGAGCAAGCGGGCCACCGATTCGCGCGCCACCAGGGCCGCAGAAATGGCCACCAGCAAAGCCTGAAACAGGCTGGCAAAACTCTCTGCCTTGCCGTGCCCGAAACGGTGTTCCCGGTCCGCTGGTGCAGCGGCATAGCGCACGGCATAATAGGTCGTCAGTGAGGCAGCCAGATCCAATGCTGAATCAGCAAAAGTGGCCAGCATGGCCACCGAATGCGATAACGCATAAGCCCATAGTTTTGCCACCACCAGTATGGTGGCAACGCCAACCGAAGCGGTTGTGACCAGACGGGTGGCGCGCATCGCCTGTTCGGGGTGGTGGCGACCTGGGCCGGGAGAATTGGTGGCATCATGGGGCATAGGTGAGGACATATATCGCTGTGATTTATCGGTCAAACGGCAAAGACTTCCAAAGTTTAATTTGCGCCCGATGATAAATGTCTTATACCCGCCAAAGCGGTGGGGGCCGCAATCATTAACCGGGAGGGAATTATGCGTATTTTAATGACGGCTTTAATGGCAGGCACCATGTTAAGTGCATGCAATCCGGGCTCTGTCACCGATGAAAAAGTGACAAAGGTTGAAGCGCCGACAGCGCCATTGATCAGTGCGCCGCCCGTGGGGAAGCTGCCTGTCGGCATTTCACCCCAATCCTACGCCCTTAATCTGGTGATTGATCCCAATGAAAAAGACTTTTCCGGCAATGTTGCCATTAAAGTTGATCTGGAAAAATCCCTTAAAGGCTTCTGGATGCACGGCCAGAACCTGATCATTGATCATGCAGAATTAACGCTGGCCGATGGCAGCACCATGCCGGTCAGCTATCAGGAATCCGAAGAGCCAGGGGTTTCCCTGATAACGCTTGAAAAAGCAGTTGGTCCCGGTAAGGGCACGTTGCAATTTGAATTTCATGCGCCCTTTAACCAGTCGCTTGATGGCCTTTATCAGGTAGAGCGCGATGGCGATCACTATATTGTCAGTCAGTTTGAAGCCATCGCGGCCCGCAAGGCTTTTCCGTCTTTTGATGAGCCGCGTTTCAAGGTGCCCTTTGATGTTTCAGTTACGGCACCCAAGGATGATGCGGTCATTACCAACACCCCGCAAACCAATGCCACTGAACTGGAAAACGGCATGGTGCGGTATGACTTTGCGCAAACCAAACCGCTGCCGACTTACCTGCTGGCCTTTGCCGTTGGCCCTTATGATGTGAACCAGTGGGCGGATATGCCGCCCAACAGTGTGCGTGATTATCCGGTGCCCCTGCGCGGCGTGGCCACCAAGGGCAGCGGTGATCAACTGGCCTATGCGCTGCAAAATACCGCTGGAATTGTGGCGGCCGAAGAAAAATATTTTGGTATACCCTACCCCTATGCCAAGCTCGACCTGATTGCCGCCCCGGATTATGCCTTTGGTGCCATGGAAAACCCCGGCGCCATCGTCTTTACCGAGTTTTTGTTGCTGATGAGCGATGAGTCCTCCCTGAACCAGAAACGGGCTTTTGCCGGTGTTAATGCCCATGAACTGGCACACCAGTGGTTTGGCGATCTGGTGACGCCCAAATGGTGGACGGATATCTGGCTGAATGAGGCGTTTGCCACCTGGATGGGCAATAAAACCCTGACCCTGTGGAAGCCCGATGGAGAATTTGGCCGCTCGACTTTACGCGGTGCGCTTGGGGCTATGGGGCAGGATGCCCTGGCCAGCACCCGAAAAATTCATGAACCTGTGACCCGTAATGCCGCCATCTGGGATGCTTTTGATGGCATCACCTATCGCAAGGGGGCAGGTGTTCTGGCCATGACGGAAAGCTATGTTGGCGAAACAGCCTTTCAGGCCGGTGTGCGCGAGCATATGAAACGCTTTGCCTTCAAAACCGCCACGGCGGATGACTTTTTCACGTCCCTCGGCGAAGGTTCCGGGCATCCGGAAATTATCGACAGCCTGCGCTCTTTTGTGGACCAGCCCCATGCGCCGCGTGTGGATGTGCGCGTGGAAAACACCGATGGCAAAACCTTGCTGCATTTGCGCCAAAGCACATATGCGCCAATGGGGTCGACCATTAAGGGTGACGGGCGCTGGAAAATTCCATTTTGCGTATCGGGCATGAGTGCCGGGGATGCTTTTAAATCCTGCATGATGATGACCCATGAAAATGAAACGCTGGAGCTGGCCAAGGCTGCTACCCCTGATTATGTAATGCCCAATGCAGGCGGCGCCGGGTATTACCGCTTTACACTGGATGACGCAGGTTGGGCAAAGCTGATTGCCAATGCCTCTGCCTTGCCGGCCAGTGAGGCGCTGGCCTTGCGCGATAGTGCCACGGCGGCGCTGCGTGCCGGGGGTATGGGTGGTAGTCAATGGTTTGATCTGACCGAAAAACTGGCGGCCCATTCCGCTTGGGATGTGGTGTCCACGGCGGCCAATTCAGTGGCGGGTTTGCAAGGAGGGGCATTGGCCTGGAACGATCCGGCACTGGCCGCCTATATGCGCCATGTGTTCGGTCCACGCTATCGCGCCATTACCGGCAATAGCCGCAGTGACAAGCTGTTGCGCACAGCCTTAAAACGCCGTCTGGCGTTGACCGGCAAAGATCCGGCCATACGTGCACCATTGGTGGCCTCGGCGAATAAATTCCTTGGCCTTGATGGCGCAGGGGATGCAGAGGCACTGGCCCCCGCCGATATGGGCATGGCCTTTGCCGCCGCCGTGCAAGATGAGGGCGAGAGCGTTGTCGATGCCTTGCGCACCTTGCTGGAAAAAGAGCGCAACCCTGCGGTGCGTGGTAATGCTATCAGGGCGCTGGGCGCCACCCGTGACCCTGCGATTGCCGCTGATTTACGTGAGTGGGCGCTTGGTGATGTGCTCAGTGGTCGTGAAGCCACCGGCCTGATCGGGGCGCTGATGGGCGGGCCGCTTGCTGATGAGGGTTGGGTCTGGTTTACCGCACATTTTGATGATGTGCTGGCCCGCACCCCTGATGTGCGCAAATCTGCCCTGCCAGGCTTTGGTCGCGGATTTTGTGATAGTGGCAAGGCGCAGCAGGTGGAAACCTTTTTCACGGCGCAGGCCGATAAAATCCCAGGATTTGAGCGCTCTTTGGCCCAAACCCTGGAAGGCATATCTCTTTGTGCCGCCTTCAAGGAAGCCAAAGGCGATGAGTTAAAAGCCGCATTAGCCAATCGGGGGTAATCTTACCGATGGGAATGTTACAGCTTGTCGTGCTGGCCATCATTCAGGGTATTACTGAATTTTTGCCGGTGAGTTCCTCTGCGCATTTGATCCTGGCCCCGATGGTTTTGGGTACTGCTGATCAGGGCCCGTTGATTGACCTTATGGCCCATGGTGGCTCACTGATTGCGGTTATTGCCTATTACCGCAAAGATGTGGGCATGGTGTTGCTTGGCATGAAAGATACGGCCTTTGGCCGCTTCGCCACCGATAATGCCCGCCTGTTTTTGCTGTTGGCCATTGCTACGCCGCCAGGCATTGTCGCCGGCGGCGCACTATTTCTAAGCGGCCATGCTGATGCCTTGCGCGATCCGAAAATCATTGCTCTGGCCAGCCTGGTATTTGCCCTGCCTTTATGGGCAGCAGACCGTTGGGCACGCGAGAAAGGTTCAGTGGAAAGCCGTGGCTGGAAAGCAGCACTTTTTATAGGATTAGCACAAGTTTTGGCCTTTATACCGGGTACATCGCGTTCCGGCATTACCATGACGGCGGCAAGGGCATTGGGGATTACCCGCTTTCAGGCGGCACGGTTTTCCATGCTGATGTCCATCCCGCTTCTGGGGGCGTTGGCCCTGGCGGCAGGGGTGGAGTTATCCCTGAAAGGTGCTGGTAATAGTGCGGGCCTGACCGATGGACTGGTGGTGCTGGGCTTGTCAGCGCTGGTTGCTTATGGCGCCATTGCCATTTTCATGCGCCTTGTGGAACGCATTGGCCTGTTGCCATTTGCGCTTTATCGGGTGGCTTTGTCTGTTGTTATCTTGCTGGTGCTGGCTTAACGCAAATCCGCACAGAATCGCTGAATACGTTCGCACGCCTGTTGCAGCAACTCTGTCGAAGTGGCGTAGGACACACGAAACGCCGGTGAGGCCCCAAAGGCGGCCCCTGGCACCACGGCCACCGCCTTGGCATTGAGCAATTCTGAGGCCAGCACGGTATCATTTTCAATCACCACGCCACCTTCGGTTTTACGCCCGATCAGCGCGGCGCAATCAGGATAAACATAAAACGCGCCTTCGGGGCTGCGACAGGCCAGTCCATCGCTCGCATTCAGCATGGAAACCACCAGATCGCGGCGTTCCCTGAATATGGCATTACGCTCTTTGATAAACCCCTGCGGTCCGTTCAGGGCTTCGACTGCCGCCCATTGGCTAATGGAGGCGGGGTTGGAGGTGGACTGGCTCATGACTTTGCGCATGGCGCTGATCAGGTCTTTGGGACCACCGGCATAGCCAATGCGCCAGCCGGTCATGGCATAGGCCTTGGAAACCCCGTTCATGGTCAAGGTGCGCTCATAAAGACCCGGCACCGCCTGGGCGATGGTATAAAATTCAAAATCATCATAGATCAGGTGTTCATACATATCATCGCTCAGCACCCAGACCTGGGGGTGGTTAAGCAGCACTTCGCCCAATGCCTCAATCTCCGCCCGGTTATAGGCCGCGCCCGTGGGGTTGGATGGCGAGTTGAGCACCAGCCATTTGGTTTTGGGGGTAATGGCGGCCTCAAGTGCTTCGGGGGTCAGTTTGAAGCCATCTGCAATACGGGTTTCAATAAAAACCGGTGTGCCGCCACATAATATGGCAATATCGGGGTAGCTGACCCAGTATGGCGCCACCACCAGCACTTCATCGCCGGGGTTAAGGGTGGCAATAAAAGCATTAAAGATCACCGGCTTGCCGCCGGGGGCAACGCTGATCTGATCGAGCGCATAATGCAGGCCGTTTTCGCGTTCAAACTTGTTTGCGATCGCCTCTTTAAGCTCTGTAATGCCGTCCACGGCGGTATATTTGGTTTTGCCTTCATCGATGGCGCGTTTGGCGGCGGCCTTGATATTATCCGGGGTATCAAAGTCCGGCTCACCGGCGCCCAGGCCGATCACATCAATGCCTTGCGCTTTTAACTCACGCGCCTGTTGCGATACTGCCAGCGTTGCCGAGGGTTTGACATTTTTCAGATTTTCCGAGATGGGCGCTTCAGCCATATGATTTCCCCAAAAGTTACGACCCTGCCGTTCTTCATCCCGGCCAGAGGCGCGTCAAGGGACCAATCGCCGCATTTGCGCCATTTTTGTGTATGGGGTGCCTCATTCGCCCATTTATATCCTGAAAATAGTCTTATCCGCGCCCTGACCGTGCCCTCTTGCCCCGTCAAAAACCGACTACGCATCAGGAGGCGAGCATGACAGATAAAATTTATGATGGTGGTTTACGTATGCTGGGGTTTTGTGTTGGCCTGCTGGGCCTCCTGTTTGCCCTGCATGTGGCCCTCTCTTTTCTTTAAGCATTTGCGGCTTTAACCTCTTCTGATTCGGTCAGGAGAACGCAGATGGGCAGGGAAACGGCACAGGAACAATTCTGGCGCGGCGATTTTGGCAATGAATATGTAGACAGGTGCCGTGGAGAAGATGCGCTGGCGGCCCGGCTTTATCTTTGGGGGAAAATTCTGCGCTCTTGCGGCCCGATAGAGAGCATTACCGAATTTGGTGCCAATATCGGCCTGAACCTGCAAGCCCTGCATGGTCTGGCACCGCAAGCAGATTTGCACGGTGTGGAGATAAACACCAGGGCCGCTGATGAGCTGCGCGCACTGGGTTTTGTTGAGGTGCTGGAAGGCTCATTGCTTGATACAGCGCCAGCGGCAAAAAGCGATCTGGCCTTTACCTGCACGGTGCTGATCCACATAAACCCGGATGAATTGTCCCGCGCCTACGCACAAATTGCAGGCGCCACAAAGCGCTATGCGGTGATCTGTGAGTATTACAATCCCTCACCGGTGGAAATTGGTTATCGCGGACATACCGAGCGCTTGTTCAAGCGTGACTTTGCCGGTGAGTTCATGGATGCACACCCGGCATTTGCTTTACGCGATTATGGCTTTGCCTATTATCGCGATCCAAACTTTCCGATGGATGATTTTAGCTGGTTTTTGATGGAGCGCTCTTAAATGGGTATAAAATTACGACCTGACCGGCGCTGGGTCGTGCTCACAGCGTTGCTGGCGTTAGGGGCCTGCGGACAGAAAGCCGTGCAAAAAGCACCCGATATTACAGTTGAAAACGCCTGGATGCGTCCGCCGCCAGCCGGGCGAAACATCAGTGCGGCGTATTTGACCATACGCAATGCTGGCGGTGCGGATCTGTTGTTATCCGCCGCTTCTCCTCTGGCCAAAGACATGCAGATGCACATTAGCACAATGGAAGATGGGGTGATGAGCATGGACCAGGAGGATAGCGTCACTATTCCGGCCAATGGCACGGTAACATATAAGCCCGGCGGGCGGCATTTCATGGTGTTTGGCATTAAGGGTGGTTTGAAAGCAGGCGATCCTTTTCCCATCACTTTACAGTTTGAAAAGTCCGGGGCGACTTCAGTGATCGCCATTATGGGCAACCAACCCTAATTACGTGCCTTCAGCCTGTTTTCAATCGCGTCCCAAAAGGGCACCATCGCGTCTGTGCCGGTAAAGCGTTTCAGCTCCTGAACCCCGGTGGGTGAGGTGACGTTGATCTCGGTCATATATTTACCGATGACATCAATGCCAACAAAAAGCAGCCCGCGACGTTTAAGCTCAGGGCCTATGATCGC
>JAJFFP010000053.1 GCA_021776595.1 Robiginitomaculum sp.
CCAGGCAATGGCCGCCATAGTCGGCAGATAGGCGATATGCGGCGTATCATTGGCCGCTGAAAAACGTGCCGTTTGAAAATCCAGAATGGAGGAGATGAGCATAACCCCGTTAAGCCCCATATCCGTCCAGCCGCCTTGCAAAGCCTTGGTCAGCGCTGCAGAACGGGTTGTGCCATAGCTTTCTCCCGCTAGAAATTTAGGGCTGTTCCAGCGTTTATTTCTGGTGACCCAGAGACGGATAAACTCTGCCAGCGAACGCGCATCTTCGCGCACACCCCAATATTCTTTGGGGTCCTGATCACCAAGTGCACGGCTCCAGCCAGTGCCCACTGGATCAACAAAAACCAGATCAGCAATATCAAGTAGTGTATAAGGATTGTCTTCAATCGCATAAGGGGGTGCGCCATCATCCTTCCCCCCTTGGGGCAGCGCAACACGCCGGGGGCCAAAAACCCCCATGTGTAACCAGATAGACGCGGAACCTGGCCCACCGTTAAATATGAAAATCACGGGCCGCTTGTGCGCGTCCTTAATGCCTGAACGCAAATAAGCGGTCGAGAAAATGCTGGCCACCGGTTGATCATGTTCATTCTTCAGATAGGTTTCCCCGGCGGTTACGGCATAGCTTATTTTCTGCCCCTCAATGGTTACGGTGCCTCGTTTTTCAATCTTTACCGGATCAGCGATACTCACATCTGCATAATCGGTATCATCATCTTCCTGTGTATAGGCTGAGGGCGCGAGAAACCCGCCTACCAAGAATGAGATGATCAATATTTTCACTGAATTATGGGTCATAGCCGCCTCCCTTTTGCCTGATCGAGTGAAGCATGCACTTACGCGCAAGCCAAGCGTCTAATCGTGTTTGAATGAGGTAATGTATTGCGCGCATTAACACCATATACATTCTGCTTGTGTAAATTACCGTGCTTAACAGCTTATTTTCATTGTCAAATGACGGGATGAGCATGGCGCTAAGACGTAAAATGTCGGTCTGGTTTGGCCAGAAAACCAAAGCCAAAGTCCTCAAATATGAGGGCTATCCCTTATGGATACCAGCCGTGCAAACGCCTCTGGCCATAATAGCACTTGGCGTTGGCCTGGGCCTGACACCAGGGGCCGCCGGGCACCCGGTCATCATTATGGCGGCGATTATCTGGCTTGGCCGCATCATGTGGTGTGTTTACCGGATCATCCAGACGCGAATGGTCAAACCGCCATCAGTCCGCTCAAGCATATAATTCTTGCCCTGGCTGTTGACCGTTTCGATGCGCGCCCTAGTTTGTAACCAAACAAAAAAGGGGTTTACGCAAATGGGATGGTGGTTCAAAGCCGTATTGTGGCAGCGTGTGTTGATTGCACTCTTATTGGGTGTGGCTGTAGGTTTGGCATTTCGCAGCTTGGGGGGCACAGTGATAGTTGACGGCGTCACCCATTATCCGGGCGCTGAATTTATCACCATCTGGGTCAAGCCATTTGGCACCGCCTTTGTGCAATTGATCAAAATGCTGGTCGTGCCGCTGGTGTTTACCACCCTGGTGACTGGCATTACCTCCATGGGCCACCCTTCCAAACTTGGCACCATCGGTATTCGCGCCTTTGTGCTTTATGTGTTTACCACGCTGGTGGCGGTTTCCATCGGCCTTTTTTACGGGACATTATTCAAGCCCGGTTCCGGCGTCGATTTTACTGATGTGGTACCCAACGTGCTCGTTGGGAATCCACCAACCATGACCGAACGCCTGATTAACATCATCCCGGCAAATCCGGTCCATGCACTGGCCAGCGGCGACATGCTGGCGATTATCTTTTTTGCCCTGCTTCTGGGCGTGGCGATCCTGATAGTGGGTAAAAAAGCCAAGCCCTTGGATGATTTTTTCAAGGCCGCCGTAGAAATCATGTTCACCATTACCCATTGGGTTATGCAGATGGCACCTTACGGGGTGTTTGCCCTGATTACCTGGGTGACCGCCACCAAGGGGGTCGAGACGTTCAGCTCGGTGCTGATGCTGGCGCTGGCGCTTTATATTGGCTGTTTAACGCATATGGCGATCATGTATGGCGGGCTAATAAAATTTGTTCTGCGCCTGCCGCTGGTCCGGTTTTTTCGGGGTATTCTGGATGCGCAGGTCGTCGCCTATTCCACCTCAACCAGCGCTGGCACCCTGCCGGTGACCATTGCCTGCGTGCAGGATAATCTTGGCATCAAGCCGGTTATTGCCGGCTCTGTGCTGCCCTTGGGTGCGACCATAAATATGGACGGCACCTCGCTTTACCTTGGCCTGCTGGCGCTGTTTGCCGCCAATGCCTTTGGTATTGATCTGAGCATGACCGATTATGCCCTGATCGCGCTGACCGCGACCCTTGCCTCTATCGGCACCGCTTCCATCCCTTCGGCTTCCTTGTTCATGCTGGCCATCGTGCTGCCGGTGATTGGCGTATCGCCCGAACAAACGGCGCTGATGGTCGGCTTTATCCTCCCCTTTGATCGCCCCCTGGACATGATGCGCACCCTGACCAATGTCACCGGCGATGCCGCCGTGGCCACCGCCGTTGCCAAATGGGAAGGCGAACTGGACGAAAAGGTCTACCGATCTGTGGCGAAAGTTTAAGTCACACAGCACAGCCATTGTCGGTCATTTGTCTTGCTACATTGTCGATGCGCGCCTCTAAATCCGCTTGCTCCTCTTTTTTGAAGCGCAATTCAACTTTTTCCTGGCGAAGTTGTTGCCGCAAGCGCTGGATTTTTTCTTCTTCTCTCCTAAGGGCATTGCTGAAGGTAAGCGCTAATTGTGTCGGATTGGCGATCATTCCACGACCATTACGCCTTACAACACTAACACCAAACCCGACAACATTGTTAACTAAACCTGTAGCCATTTCCCTTATCGCTGTCCCAAGCCTTACCAACTCATTTTTTGAAAATACTATTTCCCCTTCGCGTATTGCCACCCGTTCTGTGAGCTGGATTATCTTTTGAATTACGCGATTTCTACCTTTTTCAAGTCTTGCCTTTTCACTTCGCAGTTTTCTGCATTTTTGCAAATTTTCAATGAATGTGTCTGAATTAATCATGCCTATCTTTCTGCCAGTTCCAGTATTTGTAATTTAATAGTGTAAATTTCAGCCATTGCGCATTGTTACTCTCGTTGATACCATGCCTAACAATTTCTTGGTGATAGTATAATCGCATTTTCTATAAAGCGGATAAGCCTATTTATTTGTGAGGTATAGCTCATGGACAAAACTGGTCGTTACAGACTTGGTGCTCTTGCTTTGGCACTCATGGCTGCGCTCATCGGCCTTACCCTACATATTCAGAATAAACCCTCAGTAGAAAAAATGTTCAAATTGTCTACTTTTGACTATCTTCCAGCGAAGAGCTTGATGAGCAAAAGTGAGTACAAATATTACAAAACAGCGCTGGACAATCTAGATTGCGACGTTGCCGATTTATTGCTCAACACCGCCTTTGTCCGGCATTACCCAAAAATGAAGCGCTACAGGCTAATACGGGATTGCGATGACAATAAAGGGTGTTCAGACTGGGAATTTAATGTGGTTGGGATGTTCATTGACTATGGATTTTGTGTGGCTTTGTCGGGATTTAATGAAGCCGAATATGAAATTCGTATTCATGGCTTGAAGGCACCAAAAGCCACCATGAAACTCAGCATAGACGGTCAGGGTTACGACGAATACTGGGTGCAGCAACGCGATTTGGCGCTTATCACCATGGCCGGCATTGCCCAAAAGGATTTTGTTCCGGCGCTACTGAAAATTGCCGAACTTTTGCATCGCAGTGATGTTTTTGTACCTTCCATCAGTATCGAATATTATATCCTGAGCCGCGCCTGTTATGTGGGGTATGAGAAATGCGATGACCTTGCCCCCAGACTGGCGGAGTTAAAAAGTCAATTATCGCCAGAACGTGCCAAAATTATCGAACAAACAGCGAATGCTGAAATGGCCTATGACTCACCGTATTTGCCCCACTCGTTAAGGACAGGAACCTTGGTCCCTCTCTAATTGCCAACCATCCTTATTGCATATGGGAAAACGAAATGGACGAAGAGGTCTTTCGTACGGTGGCGAAGGTTTAGGGGGCTATGCGCTTGAACTCATCTTTATAGATGCAGAGAACATTTTCAGCCTGGACCGTTGTCAAATCGTGCATCTCCGCTGGTAAGTGTTTAAAATCCATCCTGAAAGCACCAGAATTTAACGCCACTATTGAAAATTTTCTATTCTGTGAATTCTGTATAATCCTTAACCCAGAAAGGGAACCTTGTTGCAAATATACCCGATCAGGCTCTACACCTAAAAACCAACCAATACGCAAAGCAAAATCATAATACGCCATTGGCCCGACATATTTTATGTCTTTGAGGCATGACTTAATCTCATCGTACAGCTCATCAAAATTTTGGTGTTCTCAATCCGTACTATCTGTGCCTGTATATCTGTGATGACTTCTTTATAAACCAGCGTTCGCATACGCTTTTGGTGCGTATGGTGCAGGCCACATTTATATTTACTCTTAACTGCCTTATCAATTGCCTCATTTAGCGTTGTATTTTTATCCCCAAACCATTTTTTCTCATCATCCAACATTTCAGCATAGGACTTGCTGCCATCATGGCATGAATTGGGCCTACATCTTATGTTTGGGATAAAAGGCTTAAATTTGTCGACCTTCGCCGGTATATGCAGATAGCTTGTTGCTATATCTTCCAATGTCATTTTAGCCTCCATGATAATTTTTACGGTGACCAACACGCAGCACGAGAACCTTCACCGCCTCATCTTCTATCCGGCAAATTGCACGATAATCACCAATGCGGTATCGCCAGAGGCCAGAAAATTGTGAGCGCAAAGCTTTGCCATAAACCCTGACGTCATCCAATGGGGCAATACGGTGCTCAAAATAATCAAGAATGTGCTTTTGCGCCTGACGATCCAGCTTATTTAGGTCATTTTCTACTCTTGGCTCAAACTCAATCTTCCAGGCCAAGGCGCTCTCTCATGCTGGCAAGCTCAACGCGCCCGGATAGAGTTTCCAGCCGATGCTCTGCAAGGAACTGGTCTTCCAGATCATCCAGATTCTCGGAAATTAGCTTGCGCAAATAATAACTTTTTGTCCGGCCCGTAATTCGGGCCAGATGATTGAGGCGATCCTCAGTTTTATGATCCAGACGTATAGAGGTCATTTTACTTTCTCATTTTATTATATAAATTACACGTATTACAAATACTACATTTATGCTAAAAATGCAATATTAAATAAGAACCGTTCGTAATGACAATAAAAAAAGGCCACTCAAACGAGCGGCCCTTTTCATATCGGCATAAGGTTTGGATTAATGCTCTACATCGCGCCAGACGGCTTTGTAGGAGCCATACATCAACAGGGCAAAGATAAAGAGATAGATCATCACCATCCAGCCCATACGCTTGCGCTCTTCCATTTTAGGGTCAGAGGCCCAGGCCATAAAAGTAACCACATCATGGGCCATTTGCTCAACCGTGGCCGGTGTGCCATCAGAATACTCAACCAGATCATCAAACAGGGGTGGTGGCATGCCGATTTGCCCGCCGGTAAAGACCGGGTTGTAATTCATGCCATCGCGCAACTCTATGCCTTCCGGTGCCTCATCCTCATAGCTGGTCAACAGGCTGTATATATATTGCGGACCATGTTCGCGCGCCGCCAGTAAGGAAGAAAAATCTGGCGGTAAAGCGCCGCCATTTGATGCCCGTGCGGCCTGCTCATTGGCAAAGGGCGATGGGAAGTGATCGAACGGTTTTGCCGGGCGTTCAAACATGTCGCCCTCGGCATCTGGCCCATCGGTCACGGTAAACATGGCGGCAATGGCCTTGATCACCGGGTTATCGTTGGCGTTTGGGTGCTCTTCTTCATAAAACGGGCCACCGGCTTCCCCAAGGCTGCGGATCGCCACCAGCTTCATGGCATGACAATTGGAACAGCTTTCCTGATAAATCTGAAAACCGCGTTGCGCGGCCGCCTTGTCATACGTGCCAAAGACGCCTTCAAAAGAGAAATGCTCGTGTTTCAGCGCCGCCCCTTCAGAGGCCACCGCTGCACCGGTAGAGAGGCTTAACGTGACAATCGCCAGAAAAGTTGTCGTGATTTTGGACAAGCGCATATCAGGCCTCCTTCGATGTGGATCTAAGCACTGATTTCTCGATACTTTCCGGACGCGCCTTAGGTTTTTCAACCAGGCCCAATACCGGTAATATAATCAGGAAAAAGGCGTAATAATAAAGTGTCAGGATTCTGGCAAACCATAAAAAGCTAAAGCCGGTAGGGGTGCCGGTAGCGGCATCGGTACCGGTGGTGAACACCAGATCGGTGGGTGATTTTGCCCCGGCCCAGCCCAGACCAATGCACGCCAGCACAAAGATGATGAAAAACAGTTTGGCCAATGGGCGATAACGCATAGAACGCACTTTGGAGGTATCCAGCCAGGGCAGCACGAACAGCACAGCAATTGCGCCAAACATGATGATCACACCACCCAGCTTGTCAGGCACCGCACGTAGCATCGCATAGAAAGGCAGGTAATACCATTCCGGCACAATATGTGGCGGCGTTACCACCGGGTTGGCGCGGATATAATTATCAGGATGATTCAGCGCATCAGGTGCAAAAAACACAAAAGCCGAAAAAACCATCAAAAATACAACAATCGCAAAACCATCCTTGACCGTATAATAGGGATGAAATGGCAATGTATCCTTATCCAGATTTTTTATGCTTACCCCGGTGGGATTGTTATTACCCGGCACATGCAGCGCCCATACATGCAATATAACCAGGCCAAGAATGGCAAATGGCAGCACAAAATGCAGGCTGAAAAACCGGTTCAGGGTTGGATTATCAACTGAAAACCCACCCCACAGCCATTGCGTAATCGCATCACCAACCAGCGGGAACGCGCTAAACAAATTGGTGATAACCGTGGCACCCCAGAAAGACATCTGACCCCAGGGCAAGACATAGCCCATAAAGCCGGTGGCCATCATCAGCAGATAAATCACCACGCCAACAATCCACAATACTTCGCGCGGGGATTTATACGAACCGTAATAAATGCCACGGAACATATGGATATATACCGCCAGGAACATCATCGAGGCTCCAACCGCGTGCATGGGTTGCAACATCCAGCCAAAATTAACATCACGCTTGATGTGCTGAACGCTGTCATAAGCCATGTCTACATGAGGCACATAGTGCATGGCCAAAATGATGCCGGTGATAATCTGGCTCATTAGGATAACGGCCAAAATGCCGCCAAAGGTCCACCAGTAATTCAGATTTCGTGGTGTTGGAAAAATAAAAGTATCATAACTCAGCCGGACGATAGGCAGACGTGCGTCCAGCCATTTCTCAAATCCGGACTTGGGTTCGTATCCTGGATAACCGCTCATAATATCCCCTATCCGATCTTGATCATTGTGTCGTTAAGATACTGGTATGGCGGCAGGTAAAGGTTTTTAGGAGCCGGACCCTTGCGAACCCTACCCGCCGTATCATAATGCGAGCCATGACAAGGGCAAAACCAGCCATCATAATCGCCAGCATTATTGCCAATGGGCACACAGCCCAAATGGGTGCAGATACCAATCATCACCAAGTATTCTGGTTTATAATCGCCATTAACATCAGGAACCAGACGTTGCTTGTCGGTTTGCGGATCGCGCAGGGTGGACACATCCACGGCCAGCGATTCGTCAATTTCCTTCTGGGTGCGGTAGCGAATGAAAATCGGCTTGCCCTGCCATTTGACAATGATCTGCTGACCTTTTTCGATGCCGGACAGGTCCACTTCGGTTGTTGAAAGCGCCTTGGTATCCGCAGCAGGATTCATCTGGTCAATCAGTGGCCAGGCAAAAAGCCCAACCCCCACAGCACCGGCAGCACCGGTGGCGATATAGATGAAATCCCTGCGGCTTGGCTCTTGAGAAGACGATGAGACAGTTTCAGCCACGACTTGAACCTCTTGCATTACAGTGCGTCAGAAAACCAAAACATACCCAAACCTCACTGACGCACTGGCCAGGGTATGTAAACGATCTTGGGTTATGGCAAATCAGCACCTTATTGCCGTTGACGAAAATGGTGCCATTGCCCCCCACAAAGCGTATCTTGTTAAGCGGAATAAATTGTGCCGCGCCTTTATTCAACCATAGAGACGAAAAAGACAGTAAATTTCTGCCCTTTTACGCAGCCGGGCCGCAAAAAAAGCACGATTTACGCTCGCAAGGCTACTTCAGGCGCGTTACCAAAGCACCAGAGGAGGGCACCATGCCGGGCAAAGAATCACAAAAACGATTGGCGCACGAATGGTTTTGCAAATTACAGGACCAAATATGCACTGCGCTGGAACGTCTGGAAGCAGATGCCGACCCCTCGATTTACAGTGACAGACCCGGAAAGTTCCAAAAAACAGCCTGGCAGCGCGGCACGGGCAATATCGATGAAGGCGGCGGCACAGCGGCCCTTCTTAAAGGCCGGGTGTTCGAAAAGGCTGGTGTGCATGTCTCCAGAGTTTGGGGAAGTTTTTCTGATGAATTTCGTGGCCAGATACCCGGCACAGAAGATGACCCACATTTCTGGGCCGCCGGCATATCGTTGATTATCCACCCCAAAAACCCGCACGTCCCGGCCGTGCATATGAATACGCGTTTTATCTGCACGGCCCAAAGCTGGTTTGGCGGAGGTGTGGACCTGACACCTGTTCTTGATGTTGACCGGCACCAGGGTTCCTTCGACACCATCGCCTTTCATCAAGCCCTAAAAACCGCTTGTGATGCGCACGCATCAGGGGATTATGAAAAATATCGCGCCTGGTGCGACCGTTATTTTTATCTGCCGCACCGGGATGAACCAAGAGGCACGGGTGGCATTTTCTATGACCGCCTGCAAAATAACTGGAACGATGATTTGGCCTTTACCAAGGCAGTTGGCAAAGCCTTTTTAGAAGTCTACCCGCAAATCGTTACCCGGCGCATGAAAGAAAAATGGACCCCGGCGGAACGCGAAGAACAACTCATTCGCCGGGGCCGCTATGTAGAATTCAACCTGCTTTATGATCGTGGCACCACGTTTGGACTAAAGACCGGCGGCAATGTCGCCACTATTCTTTCCTCTATGCCGCCCGTAGTGAAATGGCCTTAGCGCGTTCAGTTACGCTTGCGCCACAAATCAAAAGTATAAAGCGCCAATCCGGCCCAGATGAAACCAAAGGTTACGAGTGTGCCGAGGGTGAGTTTTTCACCAAAATAAATGGCGAGAAGTAATTGAGCGCTGGGGGCGATATACTGGATCACGCCCAAAGTGGAGAGCGGAATACGCCGCGCGGCAAAGGCAAATAAAGTTAACGGTGCTGCAATGGTCAAACCACCGGCCACCAGCAAAGCCTTTATCGTCCAGATACCATGTATGAAATGACCATTGCCCTGTAATTCAAGCCAAATAATACCGCCAATCACCACCGGAGCAAATAATACAGTTTCAACGAACAGACCTTCACGAGCCTCTGCCGCTACGGTTTTGCGCAACACCCCATAAATCCCGAATGAAAAGGCCAGGGTTAGCGCCACCCAGGGCGGCTTGCCGACAATGATGATCTGGTTCAGCACACCAATGGCGGCCAGGCCCACCGCCAGCCAGCGCCAGATGCTTAACCGCTCGCGCAAAAACACAACACCCAATGCCACATTAAAAAGCGGATTGATAAAATAGCCGAGCGAGGCTTCGGTCAGGTGTGCATTCATCGCTGCCCAGGCATAGACCAGCCAGTTTATGGCGATAAAAACCGTGCTTAAAAAAAGCGTGGCAATCACTCTTGGATTGCGAAATAAAGCCAGAGCCGGTCCAAGACCGCCGCTGAACCCCAAGGACAGCAGCAAGACACCCAAGGTCCAGGCAATCCGGTGAAACGTTACTTCCAACGCGCCTACGCTGGCTGGAAAAGCGCGAAAGTAAAGCGGCATAATCCCCCATAACATAAACGCCGCCAGTGCCGCCAGGGTGCCCTGACGTTCCCTGGAGTCAGGGCTCATACGCTCAGCAAGCCGCGATTAAGCGCCAGTTCAGCAATCTGCACCGCGTTCAGAGCACCGCCTTTACGCAGATTGTCGGCCACTACCCACAAGGACAGCCCGTGATTAACAGAATTATCTTCACGAATACGCGAAACATAGACCGCAAATTCTCCAGCACTTTCCACCGGGGTGATATAGCCGCCATCTTCATGCTTATCGATGACCATCAATCCGGGGCTTTCGCGAAGCAAGGCTTTGGCCGCCGCAGCACTTAACGGACGTTCCAACTCAACATTCACCGCCTCGCCATGGCCCACAAATACCGGCACCCGTACACAGGTGGCACTGACTTTAATGTTTTCGTCCAGCATTTTATGGGTTTCATTGATCATTTTATGTTCTTCACGGGTGCCACCATCGCCCATAAATACATCGACCTGCGGGATGACATTAAAAGCGATCTGCTTGGGGAAAACTTCTGATGTTGGCGAATCGGTAACATAAATCCCTTTGGTCTGATCCCAGAGCTCATCCATGGCGGCCTTTCCCGCTCCGGATACTGATTGATAGGTGGAGACCACGATGCGCTTGATGGTAGCCGCATCATGAATAGGCTTTAAGGCCACCAGCATTTGAATGGTTGAACAATTTGGATTGGCAATAATATTTTTGGCGCGTGCCCCCATTATGGAATCTGCATTCACTTCAGGGACAATAAGCGGCACATCCCTGTCCATGCGAAAGGCAGAAGAATTATCAATGACCAGCGCGCCTTTAGCTGCGATTCTGGGAGCCCACTTTTTGGCGACATCGCCACCAGCGGCCATAAATACCAGATCCACTGATGCAAAATCAAACTGTTCCAGGTCTTCACAAACCAGGGTCCGGTCGCCAAAAGATACTTCCCGCCCCATGGAAGCGCGTGAGGCCAGAATATACATATTGTCTGTGGCAAACAGGCGTTCATCCAGTATGGACAGAATTTCGCGTCCGATATTCCCCGTGGCGCCTACCAGTGCAGCATTGATACCCATGAGACCGTATTCCTTCTACGCTATGATGCCCCATAACGCAGGACCGCCTTTGCCGAAACCCCGCAGGTGATTCTTTTTACGGCTTTCGCGCTTTACCCATAAGAAAACCCCCGCGCCTGTTGGCACGGGGGTTAATTGGCGGTGCTTCGGGGAGAAGCCTGCAAGACGTGCGGGGGAAGCCAGGCATTGAACCTCGTCTTGCCCGCCTAAGATCAAATTCCCTAGCGGGAAGCTGCCATTTTTGTTGCTGCCATCATATCGGCATTAGCCTGGGCAATGTTTGCATCCGGCAAAGCCGCCGAAGCGGTAAAATCAGCCAGCGCCGCCATCTTGTTTCCGGCCAGAAACTCTACGACACCGCGATTATTACCGGCACGCCAGTTTTTGGGTGAAAGTTCCATCGCAGTGTTACAGGCTTCAAGCGCAGCATCCAGATCGCCAAGCTGGCCATAGCTGGCACAAAGATTTGCATAGGCAATCGAGCGCCGGGATTTCCTCAGTCCCTTTTTGGTGGCGCGCTTATTGAACGTGACTGCATCCTTATAATCACCACGGGCATAAGCATTATAGCCACCGCGAATATTGGCATTGGCGGCACTTTGTGTGGCAAAGGACGGCGTCCCGGTTTCTGCAGAAACTGCCGGCACACTAACGAGCCCCAAAAAAGCTACGGCCGCAATCGCGGCTATTCCATTACGGTATGACATTCTTTTTCTCCTTATCGAACGACCAATTTCAATATAGGGCATTAAATGTTGTTTGAATAGTGAACACTGTTTATTTTTTCTGTATATTTGTCATGCAGTATTGAATATTTCGTGGTAAAATTTTGCACTTCCCCGAAAATATTCCACGTATGACAGGGACTCAATATTGTCTATTATACTAAAAACATAACTTTTTTCATTCACTTTGCCATTGACTAAGGATGCAATCTCGTCATTCATCCATGAATGAATAAATACTGGGCAGACTTCCCCATCTTGTTAGCTGTAGACGATACCGGCAGCTTAACCGCTGCTGGTGATCTATTGGGCATCAGCCAACCTACGGTCGGCCGACGTATACGAGCGCTGGAAGAATATTTTGGCGCGCCGCTCTTGACCAAAGAAGGCAATCAACTTGTTGCCACTCCATTTGGAGAAACCGTTCTGGTGCGCATCCGCCTGATGCAGGAAGAGGCCGATGCTATCGAGCGCGCCCGCGCCGGTGCCGACCAGGATATGGCCGGGGTCGTCACCCTTTCCGGCACAGAAGGGGTGGGCGATGGCTGGCTACCCTATGCCATGCAGGCATTTCATCAGGATCATCCCGAAACGCAAATCAAGGTGATCATAGACCAGCGTTCGGTAAATCTTGCCAGACGCGAGGCCGATATTGCGATTCGCTGGGTGGGACCGGGCAGTCAGAACAGCCTGATTGGCCGAAAAGTGCTCGCCGCCGGCTTCGGTCTTTATGCCGCTCCAGGTTACATTCAAAAACATGGCCGCCCTTCAGAAGCCGATGATATTCATCAGCACAATGCAGTGATGGTAACGCTGGGCGGGGTTTCCAATTTCTGGCCGGAGAGCATGCAGGCACCTTTGCGCCAACCAAAGCGAATCGTTTTTCGCTCGAACTCATTTCACGCACAGGCCCATGCCCTCAGAGCCGGTTATGGTTTAGGATTTTTTGCCCATTTCAGCCAGCCCCCCGGTTTGAATGAAGGAAAACTGGAAAGACTATTACCGCAAATGGATTTTTTCGAGGATCTATGGGTCGTCGCCCACGAGGATTTACGAAAGTCGCCTCGTATTCGCATGGTGTATGATTATGTAGTTAAGGCATTGCTACGTGATCGCGCCTATTTCGAGACCGGTGGCCCATCCATATTTGCCAAAACTGAATAGAGGGCCGAACCCTCATGTGATGAACTTCATTTATTCCGGGGTAATCAGATGAAGAGGCAAATCCGTTGTGTCTTTTACAGAACGGATCACTATCCGTGAAACTGCATTTTGTACCAGATCCATACATAATATCTGGTCACGCAAAAAATCATCATAGGTGTGCATATCCGTGGTGACGATGCGCAGAACATAATCTACCGCCCCGGTAACCGTGGCACAGCCCAGCACTTCGGGTAAATCTTTTACCGCTTCCTCAAAGGCGCGCAGATTAGAACGGGTTGGGCGCTCCAGCTTGAGCGCCACATAGACCTCAAAATTCAAGCCAAGGCGCTCCCGGTCCAATATAGTAACCTGGCAGGCAATAACCCCGGTTTCTTCCAACCGCTTAATGCGGCGCCAGCAAGGCGAAGAAGATAGCCCAACCTTGGCAGCAATATCAGCCACAGAAAGCGAAGCATCACTTTGCACGAGTTTAAGTATCTTCGCATCAATATCATCAATTTCGCCGGACATTAGCCACTCCACGGAAAAGCAAGAAAAATTATTTATGCAGTTCATTGCACTTTCTTGAGGACAAATGCAAACAAATTCGCCATAGTGCGGGTGAAAATTACTAATTACTGCGAATTTCAAGGCATGAACGCCCTAAACGCGACCTAACCAGAGAGTGATCTCATGACACAAGCGCCATCCAGTAACGCCCCTGGCTTTATTGTCCCGGAACCCACGGCACGCCCCGGAGAAGCGCCGGATTTTTCCGGGCTGAATCTCAACCCCACCTCTCCTGTAGAGCGCCCGGAGCCTGGGTGTGAAGCCAGCCAAACCTATCCATTGGCCAACACATTGATCCGGGTATTGGGCGATGACAATGTGGCCAGCGGGCCCTGGGATCCAAAACTTTCGCCCAAGACATTGCGTGAGGGTCTGCATATCATGCTCAAGACGCAAATCTATGACTCGCGCATGCTGAAATTACAGCGTCAGGGTAAAATGTCATTCTATATGAAATCACGCGGCGAGGAGGCCATTGCGGCGGGTGCTGGAATGGCACTTGAATTTGAAGATATGCTGTTCCCGTCTTATCGCCAACAAGGGCTATTGTTTGCCCGTGGCCGCGACATGGTGGATATGATGTGTCATTGCCTGTCTAATGCCAAAGACAATCTGAAAGGACGGCAATTGCCGGTGCATTATACCTGGGCCGAAGGCAATTTCTTTTCCATATCGGGTAATCTTGGCACCCAGTTTCCCCAGGCCGTTGGTTGGGCCATGGCCAGCGCTGCCCGTGGTGATAACACGGTGACAGCATCATGGATTGGCGATGGCACCACGGCAGAGGGCGATTTTCACGGGGCCTGCACCCTGGCCAGCGTTTATCAGGCCCCGGTCATTCTTAATGTGGTCAACAACCAATGGGCTATTTCTTCTTTTGCCGGTATTGCCGGTGGGCAAAATGCAACTTTTGCTTCACGTGGCATCGGCTATGGTCTGGCAACCTTGCGCGTGGATGGTAATGATTTTCTGGCCGTTTATGCGGCAACCAAATGGGCAGCGGAACGTGGCCGTGCCGGGTTAGGCGCAACCTTGATCGAAACCGTTACCTATCGCGCCGATGCCCATTCCACCTCTGATGACCCCTCACGATACCGCCCGCGTGAAGAAGCTGCTGCCTGGCCCCTGGGCGATCCGATTGAGCGCCTGAAAGATCACTTGATCACCCTTGGTGAATGGGATGAGGCCCGCCATGAAGCCTTGCAAGAGGCGCTTTCCAAAGAAGTGTTGGCCTCATACAAAAAAGCCGAAAGTTTTGGCACTTTGCGCGAAGGACCGTTATCGCCAACACCCAGCATGTTCGAGGATGTCTATGCAGAGCAACCCTGGCACATACGCCGTCAACGTCAGGATTTGGGGGTTTAATCATGAGTGATATTAAAAAAATGACCATGATCCAGGCCATCAATTCCGCTCTGGATGTATTGCTGGAACGCGATGAGCGGGTATGCTCATTTGGTGAAGACGCGGGCTATTTTGGAGGCGTTTTTGGTTGCACCCAGGGCTTGCAGGAAAAATACGGCAAGCAAAGAGTGTTTGATGCGCCGATCAATGAAGCGGCCATTGTTGCCATGGCCATTGGCATGGCCGCCAATGGTATGCGCCCCATCGCGGAAATTCAGTTTGCTGATTATATTTTTCCGGGCTTTGACCAGATTGTCTCAGAGCTTTCGCGCCTGCGTTATCGCACCGCCGGGCAATTTACCGCGCCATTGGTGTTGCGCACTCCGTGCGGCGGCGGCATTTATGGTGGCCAGACCCATTCCATGAGCCCAGAAGCCTTTTTTACCCATATTCCGGGCATTGTGGTAGCCATGCCATCCAACCCTTACGATGCAAAAGGCATGTTGATCGCCGCCAGCGAAAGTGACGATCCGGTGCTCATCTTTGAACCCAAACGGCTATATAACGGGCCTTTTGATGGCGATCCGCACAAACCGGCGCTTAGCTGGTCGGCGCACCCCAAAGGCGAAGTGCCCACCGGGCATTACAGTGTGCCATTGGGCAAGGCCGAGATTGTGCAAGAAGGCAATGCCATTACCATCGTCACCTATGGCACCATGGTGCATGTGGCACTGGAATCCGCAAAAATGGCGGGCATTGATGCGGAAGTTATCGATTTGCGCACATTGGTTCCCTATGACATGGAAACCATTGCAAAATCGGTGGGTAAAACCGGGCGCTGTGTGGTAGTACACGAAGCCCCACGCACATCCGGCTTTGGTGCCGAACTGATGGCGCAGATACAAGAAGAATGTTTTTATGCACTGGAAGCGCCCATCAAACGGGTGACGGGTTGGGATACCCCCTACCCCCATGCCCACGAATGGGCATATTTTCCGGGTCAGGAACGCCTTATTCGCGCCATGACCGAAACTCTGGAGGCTTAAATGGGACTTTATTCCATCAAATTACCCGATGTTGGTGAAGGCGTAGTAGAAGCAGAAATCGTGGAATGGCATACCAAAGTTGGTGCCAGTGTGGCCGAGGATGATAATCTGGTCGACATCATGACTGATAAGGCCACGGTTGAAATTCCTTCACCGGTTAACGGTGTTGTAAAAAGCATCACCGGTGAGCCGGGTGATGTGCTGGCGGTTGGCACGGTTATCATCAGTATCGAAACCGATGGAAAGGTCAGCGCGGATGAAGAAGTAAACCTGGACGCCCCCATCCTTCGACAAGCGCAGGATGCGGATAAAAAAGCCCTGCCGTCAAATAACACAAAGCCTCATCCTGAGTCTGTCGAAGGACGAGACGATATACAGACTGAGCCGCCTCATCCTGAGGCGCAACCGCAGAGAGCCTCAAAGGAGGCCGTCTCGCAAAACCGGCCAAAACCTCTGGCTTCACCGGCGGTGCGAAAACGTGCCCTGGAGGCAGACATAAACCTCTCCCATATTCCCGGCTCCGGCCCGGCAGGACGCATAAGCCATCAGGATCTGGATGACTTTATTGCCGCCGGTGGGCGTTTACGTGCGGGTGCTAGCCCCGCCAGCGGCGTTAAGCGCACCGGCGTTACCGAACAAAAAATTATCGGCTTGCGCCGTAAAATTGCGCAAAATCTGGCCCATTCTAAACGCACCATTCCGCACTTTGCCTATGTCGAGGAAGTGGATATGGAAGCCCTGGAAGCCCTGCGGGCGCACCTGAATGCCAACCGCACGGAGGATCAACCCAAACTGACCCTGTTGCCGTTTCTAAGCCTCGCACTGATTAAGGTCCTGCCGGACTTTCCCAATGCCAACACCCACTTTGACAGCAAAGCGGGTATCGCCACCAAATATGAAGCGGTGCACATGGGCATTGCCACGGCCACACCCAACGGCCTGATGGTGCCGGTGGTCAAGCACGCCGAGAGCATGGACATCTGGGCGCTGGCATCCGAAATTACCCGCGTCACCGCCGCCGCCCGTGAAGGCAAAGGCACTAAAGATGAGCTCACCGGTTCCACCATTACCATCACCTCATTGGGGGCGTTGGGCGGCATTGCTTCCACCCCGGTGATCAATGCACCCGAAGTGGCGATCATCGGCGTCAACAAATTACAAGTGCGTCCGGTTTGGCAGGACGGGGCTTTCGCCCCGCGCAAGATGATGAACCTCTCCTCCAGCTTCGATCATCGCATCGTTGATGGTTATGACGCGGCCCTGATGATCCAGCATGTCAAAACCTTGTTGGAAAACCCTGCAACCCTGTTTATGTGAGCGCAGTATCATGAGTAAAACCAAAAAAACTGATGTGCTGATCGTGGGCGGTGGCCCGGCCGGTTATCCCTGCGCCATTCGCGCGGCGCAATTGGGCTTAAAAGTCATTCTGGTGGACAAAAGCGGTCTAGGCGGCACCTGCCTTAACCGGGGCTGCATCCCCTCCAAGGCGGTGATCCATGCGGCCAGCCGGTTTGAGGAAATCTCGACCCATGCCAGCGTGCCCGCCATGGGCATTTCCTGCGCCAAACCCAAAGTGGATATGAAAGCGCTCACCGGGTGGAAAGATGAGCTGGTAGGCAAGCTCACCTCCGGTGTTGCCATGTTGCTCAAATCCGCCGGTGCCGAGGTGCTGAACGGCTGGGCGGAGTTTTCCGATGCCAAAACCTGCACTGTAACTCTTCAAGATGGCGATACCGTGCAGATCAGTGCCAAAAATGTGGTGCTGGCCACCGGTTCCACCGAAGTGGAACTACCCTTTCTGCCCTTTGACGATCCACATGTGATCTCCTCCACCGGGGCGCTGGAACTGGAAAAGCTGCCAAAGACGCTCGCCGTCATCGGGGCGGGCTATATCGGGCTGGAACTGGGCATTGCCTTTGCCAAACTGGGCGTAAAGGTCAGCTTCATCGAGGCACTGGACCGCATTTTACCGCTCTATGATACCGCCATGACCCGGCCCATTTCCCGTTGGTTAAAAACCCACGGAGTAGACATGCACCTTTCATCCAGAGCCAGGGGCTTGACCCGTTCCGGCATTGCGTTTGAAGATAAAAAGGGTGAAACCCAAGAATTAGCGGCCGAGAAAATTCTGGTGGCCGTTGGCCGCAAGCCAGTGACGCAAGGTTGGGGGCTGGAAAATATGGCCATTGATATGGCCGGTGCGTTTGTCAAAGTCGATGATCAGTGCGCCACCTCCATGCGCGGGGTATATGCGATTGGCGATTTGATTGGCGAGCCCATGCTGGCCCACAAGGGCACGGCACAAGGCGAAATGGTAGCCGAAATTCTGGCCGGCCACCGGTGCCGCTTTGACCCGGTGGCCATACCTGCCGTGTGCTTTACCGAGCCTGAAATTGTCGGCGTTGGCCTGACCCCTGATGAGGCAAAAGATGCGGGTGAAGCAGTAATCACTGGCAAGTTTCCCCTGGCGGCGCTCGGCAAAGCGCTTTCCATGCAGGGTGGAACCGATGGCGGCTTTGTGCGTGTCACCGCGCGTAAAGGCGATCATGTGATTCTGGGCATTCATGCGGTGGGTAAGCATGTGGCCGAGCTTTCAGGCGAATTCGCCCTGGCGCTGGAAATGGGGGCACGGCTGGAAGATATTGCCGGCACCATTCATGTGCACCCGACATTATCAGAGGGCTTTGCCGAAAGTGCACTTGTTGCCCTTGGCCAACCGCTGCATATCAAGGCTTAAACAACTTGCGCACAAGTTCTTGTGCGCGTATATCCCGCGACCTGAAAACCGCGTTGGTATGGCTGGGTAGCTCAGTTGGTTAGAGCGCAGGACTCATAATCCTGAGGTCGGGAGTTCAAATCTCCCCCCCGCCACCATTTTCACACCTAATGTGCTATCGCTTCGCTATTTGAGCCATTACTAGTTGTGCTATCGCTTCGCTATTTGAGCCATTATTAGTTGTGCTATCGCTTCGCTATTTGAGCACAAGCTCCTCAACACATTCACGCAAGCCTTCATGCCAGTCAGGCAGGGTCACATTAAAAACCTCTTCAGCCTTTGCACCATCCAGACAGGAGTTTGCAGGTCGGGGTGCCGGGGTTGGGTATGCACTGGCTGGAATGGGTTCAACCCTTGCTGTAGCGCCGCCGGCTTTTGCGGACTGGGAAAAAATCTCTTGCGCAAATTCTGCCCAATGGGTGCAACCAGAGCCGGTCAGATGATACAGACCCCAGTTTTCAAATTCATCATTATCCAGCACCTGTGAGGCAATGTGCAAAATGGCTCTGGCCAGATGCGGCGCATAAGTGGGATTACCAAACTGGTCGTTTACAACACGAACATGCTGATGCCTGGCCGCCAGTTGCAACATGGTTTTGACAAAATTCCTGCCTACAGCGCTGTAAACCCAGGCCGTGCGAATAATGATATGCTTTGGCTGGGCGGCCAGCACCGCCATTTCACCGGCCCGTTTTGTCTGTCCATAAACCCCTAAAGGGGCGGCATGGTCCGTTTCCCGATACGCGTTCGCGGTCTCACCATCAAACACATAATCTGTTGAAAGATGGATAAGCGGCACATCAAGCGCCGCGCACCTTTGGGCCAGTATTGCCGGGCCATCCGTGTTGAGCGCTTTTGCGGCCTCAAAGTCCTCTTGTGCCAGATCAACAGCCGTGTAAGCCGCCGCATTAATGACCAGTGCGGGGTTGAGCCGTTCTAACGCCGCCGAAATGCTGGTTTGACAAGTAATATCCAGTTGAGGTCGACCAAGGCCCACTATGCGCGACCCGCCAATATCCGCCAACGCCATCCCAAGCTGGCCGGTGCGGCCAATTACCAATATAGGCCGCGTAGTGCTCATTTTATTTGCGCCGCACTGGCGTCATATTCAAAAAAACACGGCAGGTCAGATAAAACCGGATAGGTGCAGTCTTTATCCGATAACACCGGTGCAAGACCAGCCTCAAGCGGCCAGTCAATATTAAGCGCCGGATCGTTCCAGGCCAAACCCTTATCATGTTCCGGTGCGTAATATTGCGAGACTTTATAGCTCACCTCTGTATCAGCTTCCAACGTGCAAAACCCGTGGGCAAAGCCTTCTGGAACCCAAACCTGTTGCCCGTTTTGTGCGCTTAGCACCACACCAGCCGATTGCCCAAAAGTGGGCGAGCCATGACGAATATCAACGCACACATCATAAATGGCACCGCGCAATACCCGCACCAGCTTGATCTGCGCTTTTGGCGGAGTTTGAAAATGCAGCCCCCTGAGTGTGCCCTTTTGCGCAGATAGTGAGTGATTATCCTGCACAAAATCTGTGTGCAGGCCCAAAGCCTGCAAATCCTGTTTGTTGTACGTCTCGCTAAAAAATCCGCGACCATCACCATGCTTTTTCGGCGTTAGCACTGTAAGGCCCGGCAAAGGCAACGGTGTAACTTTAATACGGCTCAGCCCTTTCGCGTCCACGTCATTCACGGGCGCGCCGCCGCACCCGCCAGCCCCTGCCAGCGCTGCATGTCCGGGGTGTGCAGATCAAACAGGTCCAGCACTCTGCCCACGCTGTGGTCCACAAGGTCATCAACACTTTGTGGGCGAATATACATGGCTGGCATGGGCGGAGCGACAATGGCCCCCAGATCAAAAACTTTGCGCATAAGCTCGCAATGCCCGCCGTGTATAGGGGTTTCACGCGGCATCAGAACCAGTTTACGGCGTTCTTTAAGCATAACATCCGCGGCCCTGACCAACAAATCATCGGCATAGGAATTGGCAATACCAGACAGGGTTTTCATGGCACACGCGGCAACAATCATGCCATCGGTGCGAAACGAGCCGCTAGCGATCGGTGCGCCGAGGTCTTTATTGTTATAAACAACATCGGCAAGCGCCTCGACCCCTTTTACGCTCCAGTCAGTTTCTACGCGGATATTGATTTTTGCGGTTTTAGTCAGCACCAGGTGCGTTTGCACATCAGGCATGGCTTTTAGGTATTCCAGCAGCCTGATGCCATAAATGGCTCCACTTGCTCCGGCAATGCCGACGATTATACGCATAATTCATACCTCAAATTTGTATCTGACCCCATAAACCACAAGGGTTTATGGCTTTCAACACGCCAAATCTTATGAATAAGCAGTTTATATAAAAAATACGCCATAATTAACCGCTTATTCAGCGCCCGTGGTCATAATACCCCAAAATAAAAAATGAATTCATCGGGGCGGGGAAACCACGTGCATAATATGCTTGATTCATCACATCATGAGCAGAACAGCGCGCAATTGCGAACGGTTCTGGATACCATTTCACAAGGCGTGATCCTGTTTAGTGCCGATGGCATTGTCATACAATCCAATGCGCAGGCCGTAGAGGTTCTCGAACTTGAACCCGGCACCGCTTTACTGAACCTGGCGTTTGCCGATGTATGCCACCTCCTGTTTCCGGGTAAAAAACTGGAAACAATTGAAAAACTGACCTATCGTATCCGTAAAGAGCAAAAAGGCACGATGGAGCTAGCTTTAGCATCCGGCACTGTGGTCGAAGCCCGTTTTGCCCCGATAGCGCAAAATGGCTTGATGATGGCCCTTAGCGAAATTACCTTGCCAGATACCCTGCCTAAACAAAGTGAAGATGCCCGCGAAGCAGCGGAAAATGCCAATAAGGCAAAATCTGAATTTCTGGCGATGATGAGCCATGAATTGCGCACACCGATGAATGCGGTGCTGGGCATGGCGGGCTTATTGGCAAAATCCGACTTGGATGAAGAGCAGAGCGAGAATGTCAAAACCCTGCTGGATGCAGGCGATGTTCTGATGTCGGTCCTGAACGACATTCTGGATTTAAGCAAAATTGAGGCGGGCAAGCTGAAGGTGGAAAGCATTGATGTGGACCTGCGCCACGCCATGCGAAAACTTGAACGCCTGTGGCGCCCCAATATTGAAGATAAGGGGCTGCAGTTTGCGGTCCATATCGACGATAATGTTCCCTCTGCCATCAAGGGCGATCCAACCCGTATCCGCCAGGTGATGTTTAATCTATTATCCAATGCCACCAAATTCACCAGTGAAGGTGAAATCACTGTTCATGTCAGCGCCAAAACTGCCGATGATCAGGATACGCAGATTTTATTTGAGGTGCAGGACACCGGTATTGGCATGTCAGAAGAAGCAATATCCAGATTGTTTACCGCTTTTGAACAAGCCGATGGCACCATTTCCCGCCGCTTTGGTGGCACGGGTCTTGGCTTGTCGATTTCACGCCAGCTTGCGCACCTGATGGGCGGTGATGTTTCCGTCACGTCCACCGCTGGTGTGGGCACCGTATTTACCCTGTCGTTAAAAACAAAATCAGTGATCGTGCAAACCCGGCCATTGCACTCCGGTGAAGAAAAAAAGAAAACCCTTAAAAAGGGTGTTCGCATCCTGGCTGTTGAGGACAATCCCATCAATCAGCGTGTGCTGGCCTCTTTTCTGCGCCCGGTTGGCGGTGAGGTTACCTGGGCAGGCCATGGTGAAGAAGCGCTGCAACTGGCGGCTACATCCCTCTTTGATGTCATTTTAATGGATATTCAAATGCCGGTCATGGATGGCCTGAGCGCCACCAGGGCATTACGCAATAGCGACAGTATCAATGCGGATACGCCAGTGATTGCCATGACAGCCAATGCCATGATGGGTGATCGTGAAACCTGTATTGCAGCAGGCATGACCGACTATGTTTCCAAGCCAATTGACCCGCGTGCGCTGTATACGGCGATCGCCAGTGCCGCCGGTGCCAACCGGACAAAACAGCAAACGAAAGTACAAAACGTGGCCTAGGCAATACGGCAAAAAGACTTACTTTATCACTCGACACCCTTCACGGGACATTTGTTCCGCGATAGACAGAGATCTATTCCTGATGAATACGGGTATGAGGAGATGTCGATGTCCGATACGCCAAAACGCGTTACCATTCTGGCCAAAAGTTTTTCGGAAGCCGCCATGGAGTTTCATCGCTCTAAAATGGCGGCCAAAGGTTATCGTATGGAAGGGCGTATTGAGCCACATGCTTTCCAGATAATTGATGGCCTGGAACCACCAAAAGACTTGTTCGACGGCGATGCCTATTTTGCCGTAACCTTTATCAAAAAAGAAGACTGAGCCGACATGGGTATGACATCAACCGATGCCACGGCCCGTGCGGCGCAATGCGTTGATGAGCTATCGAAACATTATAATACATCCGTTACAGGATTAAGAACTGCGCTGGCGGCTTATCTGAACCAGGGTATTACGCCGGAAAAAGGAGATCAGCTTGATGGTGCCTTTTCCTATCCAAAACTTAGCATTATCTACAAGCCGGATGGCCCGCCACCTCAAATCTCGCGCAGTTTTGGTAAATTGTCTGCGAGCGGCATTTATGTAACCACGATTACCAATCCAGAGTTGTTCAGAAATTATCTTATCGAACAACTGGTGCTGCTGTTCTGTGACTATGATGTTGAATACCGCATTGGCCCATCTGATCAGGACATTCCCTATTCCTATGTTCTGGACGGAGCAGGCGATCTGGATATGAATAAGGCCTCTCCCAGTGAGCTGGCTGAACTATTTCCCTATGCCGATCTGGTATCGGTTGGCGATGAACTGGCAGATGGCGAAATGGAGCCAGATGGTTTGACTCTGCCCTTGTCGCTTTTTGATGCGCCGCGCACGGATTATTCACTTTTTCGTCTGCGCCATTATACCGGCACGCCTTTTGAGGATTTTCAACAGTTTATTCTGTTTACCAATTATCACCGTTATGTGGATGAATTCGTAAAATGGGCCGTGGATGAGGTTCAAAAAGACGATAGCCCTTATGAAGCGCTTTCGGCCGCCGGATTTGTCAGCATAAAAGCAGACACGCCGGATGCTGTGCAAACAATCAATGCGGCGCCCTGGCGAAAATATCAAATGCCTGCCTATCACCTAAAAGCAGCGGGCGGGCGCGGCGTAACCCTGGTTAACATTGGTGTTGGCCCCTCCAATGCCAAAAACATCACGGATCATCTGGCCGTGCTTCGTCCACAATGTTGGCTGATGATCGGCCATTGTGGCGGCTTGCGCCAATCCCAGCGCTTGGGCGATTACGTGCTGGCCCATGCGTATTTACGTGATGACCATGTTCTGGATAATTGCCTGCCCTTGGTCATCCCCGTTCCGCCACTGGCAGAAATTCAGACGGCGTTGCAAGAAGCAACAAGGCGCGTATCCGGTGAAAGTTCTGATAAAATCAAGTCCCGCCTGCGCACTGGCACCGTGGTTACCAAGGATGATCGCAACTGGGAATTACGCTATAGCGCCGAGGCGCGTTTGTTTAATAAATCCCGCGCCATTGCGGTGGATATGGAATCGGCAACCATAGCCGCCAACGGGTTTCGGTTGCGGGTGCCGTATGGCACCTTGCTTTGCGTGTCCGACAAACCCTTGCATGGCGAGATCAAGTTGCCGGGTGCCGCCAACGTCTTTTATGAGCGCTCTATTGCCGAGCATTTACGTATCGGTCTTGAAACCATCAATATTTTGAAAACTGATGTTGCCAACGCATTGCACAGCCGAAAATTGCGGGCCTTTAATGAGCCACCTTTCCGATGAACCGACCACGCATCATCGCGCTTGAGGGTGTTCATAACTTTCGAGATTTTGGCGGATGGCGCACACAAGACGGCCTGCAGGTAAAGAATGATCTGTTATTTCGCTCCGGACATTTATCCCGGTGCACACCTAAAGACCGGCAGATGATTGATCGTCTGGGCTTGCAAACCATTGCTGATTTACGCCAGCCCGGCGAGCGAACGCGCGAGCCAAATCAACTGCCCGCCAACGCCCCGGCAACTATATTAGAAACCCGTCACGGCGGTTATGAAGAGGCCCCGCATTTGCAATTTTTGCGTGAAAGCGATCTCAGTGTTGCTTCAGTGCAGGCCTATATGATGAGTGCCTATCAGCGCATCCCCATGGAAGAACACCATCAGCAGATTTTTACAAGTGTTTTTAAGAAGTTACGTGAAGGGAAACCGCTTCTGATCCATTGCGCCGCTGGCAAGGACCGCACTGGCATTCTGGCCGCGCTAATACTGACTGCACTGGGTGTTGACCAGGCGCAGGTTATTGAAGATTACCTGTTAACCAATTCGGCGGTTGATATTGATGCCTTGCTGCCATCTATTGCCAAACGCATCGAAGATCAAACCAAAAAGCCGATTGAGCCAGAAGCCCTTCGCCCCATGCTGGGCGTGGAGGCGAAATTTCTTGAAACGGCTTTTTCAACCATTGGCTCGATTGATGATTATCTTGAAAATACACTTGGGGTAACAAATGCTGACAGAACAGCCCTGCGTAACACCCTGACTCTGGCGGCGTAAGGTCTTTTCCATGCGCACCCGTGCCTGCATTGTTCTTACCCTGCCCTGGCGTGATCCATTGGCCGCCTTTGCGCCGTTTTGTGACGAGCCCTATGCCATATTGCTTGGCCCCGGTGGTAGCGGGCAGGGCCTGGGCCGATGGTCTATTCTTTGCGCAAGGCCTGAAAATGTTTTTGAAGCCAGCTACGCTAATGCCTTGGATGCCCTTCCGGCCCTGCCAGTGTCAGCCCCCGATGCGCCCTTGCCGTTTTGCGGTGGTTATGCTGGCCTTGCCAGTTATGAATTGGGTGCCAGTCTTGACCGGGCACCGCGCCTTGAAGGTTCTGGCTGGCCAGATACTGCCATTGGATATTATCCAACAGCGGCGCTTTTTGACCATCAGAAAAGAATGCTTCATGTGGTTGGGCCAGATGCGCAAAAAGCTAGGCGGTTTGCTAATCTGCTGGGAGACCAATCCCTGTCACCACTACCATCCGCAGATAAAGGTCAGGTGCATTACCAAAGCACCCGCCAAACCTGCCTTGAACATATCCGCAAGGTGATCAGGCTGATCCATGCTGGTGATATTTTTCAAGCTAATATCAGTCAGGGTTTTGATATTACCCTTGATGCCGAGCAGGATGCTTTTTCCTATTTCCGCCACCTTTGCGCCCAGAGCCCATCACCCTATAGCGCATATTTTCGTCGCCAACAGGGCCAGACCCTGATCAGCAATTCACCGGAACAGTTTTTTTCGTTAAATACCAAAGGCGTGATGCAGACCTCGCCGATCAAAGGCACACGGCCTCGATCAGCAGATGAAATCAAAGACCGCACACTGGCGCACGAGCTTTTGAATTGCGCCAAGGACCGGGCGGAGAACCTGATGATTGTGGACCTGATGCGTAATGATTTATCGCGGGTTTGCACTCCCGGCACGGTCAAGGTCAAAGAAAATTGTGCTTTGCAATCCTTTGTCAATGTGCACCATCTGGTCTCTACCGTTGAAGGAAAACTGCAAGAAGGAAAGACCGCCAAAGACATACTCGCCGCCTGTTTTCCCGCAGGGTCCATAACCGGAGCCCCCAAGATCAGGGCGATGGAGATTATTGCCCAGATCGAGAGCAAGGCACGCGGCCCCTATTGCGGCTCACTTGGCTATATCAGCCAATGTGGAGCCGCCGAGTTTAATGTGCTCATCCGCACTGCGGAACATCAAAGCCGCCAAGGCACAAACCAGCTTTATTTTCGCACGGGCGGCGGCATCGTGGCCGATTCTGATCCAGCCGCCGAATATCAGGAAATGCGGGACAAGGCCCGCGCACTTTGCCAGGCCGCCGGGGCACAAATATGACAACCCACCCTATGAAACTCTGGTTAAATGGTGCCTTGCATGAGGTGCACGAGCCAATTTTCCCGGCAAATGACCGGGGGCCCTCACTGGGAGATGGCTTGTTTGAAACCATCCGGATAAGAGAAGCGCAGCCTTGTCATTTGCAGGATCATTGGGGACGCCTATGCGCTTCGGCAGCGGCTCTACAAATCGCCTTGCCCTATGACCTATCCACCATGAACACCGCCCTTCACTCACTAGCAAAAACCAATGCTATTGTTGAAGGTGCGGCGCGTCTGGTTTTAACACGAGGGAGCGGGGCCAGAGGGCTGGCTATCCCGGTTCCAGCCAACCCGCACATGTTAATTACCATGACAGCCTATTCGCGCCCCCATTCCGCACCGCCGGTTCTTGGCCTTTCGCACATCAGGCGAAATACCGGGTCCTTCGCTTGTCGCCACAAGACCCTTTCTTACATCGATAATATTGCCGCCCGCCTGCACCAATCCAGCACCCGCCAACGCGAAGACGTGATCATGCTGGATAATGATAATCAAATAGCCAGCGCCAGCGCCGCCAATCTTTTTTGGTGGGACGGGCAATGCCTGCATACCCCGGCACTAAACGGGGCCATATTGCCGGGCACCATGCGCGCCAGAATTTTGCATCTTGCGCGCCAGCAAGGCATTCCGCAAAGGGAAGATCATTATACGCCAGAAGCGCTGCTTAACGCGCAAAGCGCCTACATCACCAATGCCCTCATTGGCATGCAGCCGCTGGCAGGACTTGATTTTGGTGACAAGGGCCACACGGTATTTGACCAACCCACAACATCGGTCCTTTGGCAAAATGCCTTTACGGACCTGTAACTTTTGCCGTGCGCCTGGGCCGCAGATAAAATGTGTCTTTGAACAAGATAGGAGCCGATAAAAACGTGCCCAGAGAAGACGTATAATTATAATTCACTTCGGCCATAATAATGCTGGTATTAGGCTGCAACAAGCCAGATGGCACACTGACTTTGGAGCCGGCGGCCCGCGGGGTCATTTGTTTGCCCTGGCTCCAATCCACAGCAACCGATCCGTTGGCCGCCATCACCACACTGCTGACTCGCATTTTCAGACCTGTGGTATCATAAGGCTGCATAATGGCACCGGAAGCGATGAAGATATCCGTCATTTCACTGGCAGTGATAATATCATCCTGGGCAACCAGATCAGCAATGGCGCTGGTTGCACGCGTTACCTTGCGATCCGCCGTTAACATCAGGCTAAGCTCGATAACGCCGAATAAAATAACAATCATAACCGGAGCGATCAGGGCAAATTCCACTGCGCTTACGCCCCTGTTATCCTTTTTAATCGCCTTCCAGAAATCACTGATGGTTCTGACAATATACCTAATTTTCTGACCGCCCATCTCAGCCTCCAAATGGTTCATTGCGAAATGTCACCGAAGAAACGATAAGACGTTTATTGCCAGCAAGATTGGCAAAGACATTGCCGATCATCGGCGTGTTAAGCTGCCAGGTATAAAACACCCGCACCAGCACAATATCTCCCGCATTGCCCGGCTTGAACTGAAACGCATTGGTATCCAGATTTCCTTTGTTATCAATCGGATTGCTGACCGCCACATTACCAAAATCTACAAAGGTGCGAACATCCACACTGACATTACCATTACAGGCAATCAGGGCATTCATTTTGGTGCAAACCTGATTGACAAAATCCGCATTGGACGCGCCGCTTGCCTGAAATTCACCGGTGCGCACCTTGCGGGCGATTTCCATACTGGCCTGCTCCAGCGCCGTTGAAGTAAAGAACACCATGGTAATTTCGACAATGGCAAACATCAGGAAGAAAAACGGTGTGGCGATCAGGGCAAACTCCACCGCCGTAGCCCCTTTTCTGGCGCGACGAAACCTGCCAAAAAAGCCACTGGTTTTTTGTAATGCGCCTTTCATGGTCATGGAGCCTCAAACCTTTTTGCCTGCCATAAAACGTCACCGGCAATCTTCTTAATCTAGCCACCAAGCCTTAAATTGGGGCTAATATGCAAGGTTAATGCCCGGCAAAGATTATGGCCGCTACCGTGCCTGGTAACTGTGCTCGCGTGATGATGATGCTTGCCAGAAACCAAAGGCCCCGTTAGCTTGCGGACCCTTCGAGGGAGAGGTGCCAGAGTGGTCGAATGGGGCGGTCTCGAAAACCGTTGAGCGTGCGAACGTTCCCAGGGTTCGAATCCCTGTCTCTCCGCCACTACCATTTGTTTTTATTATATATTTTCTCGTAATTACGCATTGTTACCATAATAGAACCCAAAAAATATTTTGCTGCAAACTCGGTAATGACCCACATTTGGCACTGCAACGCCATTATATCGCCCAATCAACAAACCTTGAGCCAGACCGCAAAACGGCTGCATTTACCGATCAAGGCATTTGCGGTAATGTGCCCGCCTTGAGAAAAGGCGGAGGTGCGGAAAATGTTGCGAATAGTGGGCAGCGCATTTGTTTTTCTGGTTTTGGCAACCTCCCCTGTTTCTGCTTTTGCGAAAAATTGTGGTGAAGACCCGATAAAAGACGCCCGCAGTCTGGCCGACCTGAACGCCCTACCAAAAAACGCTTGGATAGAATACCAGCGTTGTTTGGCCAACCAAAAAGATGCTGACGCCCAGTTAAATATGGGCATTGCCTACCGAGATGGCAGCGACGGACCGCCAAAGAATTTGGTTGAAGCATTCAAATGGTTTCAACTTTCTGCCCTGCAAGGCAACAAAGCCGCCCAATTCAATCTGGGAATGATGTATGACAATGGCCGGGGTGTGAGACAAGATTATGCCAAAGCCGTCA
>JAJFFP010000054.1 GCA_021776595.1 Robiginitomaculum sp.
CCACCGCGCCTGTATATCGATACCCCAATGCAAGAAGGGCAGATATTACCCCTCACCCGTGAAGCGTCCCACTATGTGGCGGTGGTGATGCGCCGCCGGGTGGGTGATCAATTGCGTCTGTTTAATGGCCGGAATGGCGAATGGCAGGCGCAAATTGTGCTGGCAGAGCGAAAGTCTGTGCAGGTTAATATCGGTCCGCAAACCCGTGTCTTTACCCCTGTGCCCGATGTGCATTTGTTGTTTGCGCCGGTAAAGAAATCGCGGGCTGAATTCATCGTTGAAAAAGCCACCGAGCTTGGGGTGCGCCGCCTGCAAATGGTGCAGACCCGGCGCACCACAGCGCACGCCTTGCGGGCTGAGCGCATGACATTGATTACCCGTGAGGCGGCAGAGCAGACCGAGCGCCTGGACTTGCCAGAAATCGTGCCTCTGGAGCCACTGGAGGCAGTATTACAAAGCTGGGGTAGCGCGCTGCCCCTGTTTTTTTGCGATGAAGCGGGCGAAGACGAGCAAATGCCCTGGGGCGGCGCCAAGGGGCGGGCTTTACCGTTACTGGAGGTGTTGCAAAAACAAAAAGGCCACAAAGCCGCTATATTGATTGGTCCTGAAGGCGGGTTTGCACCCGAAGAACGAAACACCTTGCGCGGCCTGGACTTTGTGCACCCGGTAACTTTGGGGCCACGTATTTTGCGCGCTGATACCGCCGCCATTGCTGCGCTTGGCCTCTGGCAGTCCGTATGCGGGGACTGGAAACTAACATAAAATTTAGGGTTATTTCTGCATTTCCAGATTTTGTGACTTGCCCGAAGCAAACCGGCTTCCTAAGTCTTGGCGATGGGCAATTGGAGAGGGTGTATGGCTGCCATGGATAAAAACGCGCCAATTGAAAACAAGACGGCGCTGGTGGAATACCTCGCCTCCGGGTGCAAACCGGAACAAGACTGGCGCATTGGCACCGAGCACGAGAAATTCGGCTTTGCCCTGCATAATCACGGGCCGCTGTCCTATGATGGTGACGGGCCGACGATCCTGAAAATGCTGGAGGGCCTGCAACGCTTTAACTGGGCGCCCATGGTCGAAGAGGGCTATCTGATCGGTCTTGCCCGCGAAGGTGCCACCATAACGCTGGAACCCGGTGGTCAGTTTGAGCTTTCCGGGGCACCGCTGAACAATATTCATCAAACCTGCGCCGAGGTGGATCAGCATCTGGCCGAGGTCAAGGAAGTGGCCGACGAGATCGGTGCCGGATTTCTGGGACTGGGTTTCTCGCCGGTCTGGAGCCTTGAAGAAACCCCGATCATGCCCAAGCCGCGCTATAAAATCATGCGTGATTATATGCCAAAGGTCGGGCGTTTGGGGCGACAGATGATGTTTCGCTCGTGCACGGTGCAGGTCAATCTTGATTTTGCATCCGAGGCCGACATGGTGAAAAAATTTCGCACCAGCCTGGCCCTGCAACCGGTGGCCACGGCGTTATTTGCCAACTCCCCATTTGCCGAAGGTCGGCCAAACGGGTTTTTGTCCTATCGCGGCTATATCTGGGGCGATACCGACCCGGATCGCACCGGCATGTTGCCCTTTGTCTTTGAAGACGGTTTCGGTTTCGAGCAATATGTGGATTATGCCCTTGATGTGCCCATGTATTTTGTCAAGCGCGATGGGCATTATCTGGATGCGTCGGGGAAAAGTTTTCGTGATTTTATGGATGGCAGACTGGACGTGGTGCCCGGCGAAAAACCTTCCCTGAAAGACTGGGAAGACCATATTTCTACCTTGTTTCCCGAAGTGCGCCTGAAAACCTTTTTGGAAATGCGCGGTGCTGATGGTGGCCCCTGGTCGCGGCTTTGTGCGTTGTCGGCTTTCTGGACCGGTATTTTTTATGATCAGCAGGCGCTGGATGAAGCCTGGGAATTGGTAAAAGACTGGAATGAATATGAGCGTGAGGCCCTGCGCCGCACGGCTCCAACGCTGGGTCTAAAAGCACCATTTCGTCAGACCAACCTGCAGGCCATAGCGCAAAAAGTGCTGGAAATTTCCCATAATGGTCTCAAACGCCGCGCCCGGCAAAATCATTATGGTGAAAATGAAAGCCTGTTCCTGCGCGAAATGGAAGAGATTGCACGGTCCGGCATAACGCCCGCCGAAGAGCTGGTCGCCTGTTTGCATGGCGAGTGGGAAGGCAATCTGGATATGGTCTTTATCGCCGGGGCGTATTGAGCAGAAAGTTATGTAGGTTTGCCATGCAAAATTGATAATTGCTTTTAGCAACCATAAAGAACATAATAGAAACATTGCAGTTTTTTAATCTTGGAGAGAATGATGATTGGATATGTAACCCTGGGGACCAACGATTTTGACAAGGCGGCGGCTTTTTATGATGCGTTGCTGGCCGATATGGGCGGTAAACGCATGATGGAGGATGAAAATTTCATTGCCTGGAGTGCCGGCACGCAAGGCGCAGCCGTTTCCATCATCAAACCTTTTGATGGCGAAACCGCTACATCCGGTAATGGCACCATGGTGGCATTGGCTGTTGAATCCACTGCCAAGGTTGATCAGGTTTATGCCAAAGCGCTGGAACTTGGCGGCACCTGCGAAGGCCCGTCCGGCCCACGCGGTGAAAGCGGGTTTTATGCCGGGTATTTTCGCGATCTGGATGGCAATAAACTGAATGTCTTTACCATGCCGGGCATGGGCGGGTAATTTTTCCTGTCTATGCGCCGACGACACCATTAACCCCGGATAGCCAGAGGGCTTCCGGGGTGTTTGGTTTTTGTATGATCCAGTCAATTTTGATGATTGAATTTCGCCCTAAAGATTACCTATCTTTCTCTTGAGTGTCTCCCGCCATCGTGCTTTGGTGCGCCAAATCGACTCTTGGAAGTCGGCAAAGCAATATTGGGGAGAATACATTGGCAGCAGAAGCGCAAGCACCGGCGGCAGGATCGGCGGACACATCATTTTTTGGCCACCCGCGCGGGTTGGCCATTTTGTTTTTTACCGAGATGTGGGAACGTTTTTCCTATTACGGTATGCGTGGCCTGCTCATCCTCTATCTGACGCAGCATTTTCTTTTTTCTGATGAACGCTCGGCCCTTATGTATGGGGCTTATGTATCGCTGGTCTATGTGATGGCGATTTTTGGTGGCTCTTTGGCGGATAAATATCTGGGACAAAGAAAGGCCGTTACTTTTGGCGCTATATTGCTGGTCATGGGCCATTTTGGCATGGCCTTTGAAGGCTCTGGCTCAAAAGAAACCATGGTGGTCGATGGCCAGGAATACCAGTTGACCCTGATTGGCCGGGGCGGGGATGCCATTCCGATTGTAAAATCAGCAAACGGGCAGTCCGAAATCTCTTTTAATGATGATGCCTCACAAATGCTGGTAGCCAACCCGGAGGCAGTGGGTCTGCCGGCGGTTATTCCCACAAATTCCTACGAAACCAAAACTGAACGTGAGGGATTTTACGTCGGAATTCTTTATCTTTCTCTGGCACTGATTATTGCCGGCGTTGGCTTTTTGAAAGCCAATATCTCGACCATTGTTGGCGATCTATATAAGATGGGAGATCCGCGCCGGGATTCTGGCTTTACCATATTTTACATGGGCATTAATCTTGGCTCGTTCCTGGCCTCCTGGACCTGTGGTATTTTGGGCATCGTCTATGGCTGGAAATATGGCTTCGGCCTGGCCGGGGTAGGCATGCTGTTTGGCCTGCTAATTTTTTTGCGCTTCCAATCCTGGCTGGAGGGCCGCGCCGAGCCGCCCAATCCTGAAAAACTTAAAGAGAAAGTCTTTGGACCCATCAATGTGGAATGGGCGTGTTATTCCTCTGCACTGCTGATTATGGCCGTGGCTATCAGCCTGATTATGCATCCGGAACCGGCGGCAAAGCTAATGGCGGCGACAGGTATCATCATGGTGCTTTTTCTGATCTGGTATAGCTTTGTAAAAGTTAAAGGCAATGAACGCAGCCGGATGTGGGCTGCGGTCTATTTTGCTCTGGCGCAAATTCCTTTCTGGTCACTTTTTGAACAGGCTGGTTCATCCCTGACCCTGTTTACGGACCGGCTGGTTGATCGCTCTATGATGGGCTGGTCTGTGCCTGCCCCTGTGTTTCAATCCTTAAATGCGGGGTTTATTTTCATCTTTGCACCGATCATTGCCTGGTTATGGATCTGGATGGCAAAGCGTAAAATTGAACCCTCAACACCGGTAAAATTCTCCATCGGTGTTTTGTTTGTGGCGCTTGGTTTTTTAGTGCTGGTTGCCGGCATGAAATCCACAGGTCCAAGTGCCCTGACGCCGGTAATCTTCATCTTCCTGATCTATTGGGTGCATACCATGGGCGAATTAATGCTCTCTCCGGTAGGGTTATCGGCCATGACCAAGCTGGCACCACCGCAGGCTGCGGGTCTGATGATGGGCACCTGGTTCCTTTATTCCGGGCTTTCCAATTCCCTTTCCGGGGTCATTGCCAGCTCAACCGGTGCTGAAACCATTGGCGGGAAAATCATCAATGCGGCGGCGGCCAAAGCCACCTATGCGGAGGTTTATACCAATGTGGCCTATGTTGCTGGCGGCGCGGCGGTGTTCATGTTTATTATTTCACCGCTTATCAAAAAATGGATGCATGAGGCAGATTAGGTTGTGATCGGGCTTTGACGTTACCGCGTCAAAGCCCCCCCATAGCCCCCATAGTGGAGATCAAGTGTGCAGAGCATGGGGGTGATTGGGCTGGGGGCCTTTGGCCAATTGCTGGTGCAGCAACTACGCCAGTATTTTAACATAACCGCCTTTGATACCGCGCCAGAGGCAAAAGAAATTGCCGACCATTTAGGCATTAAATTTGACAATTTACCTGTGTGCGCCAGCGCGCGCCATGTGGTGTTGGCGGTCCCGGTTTTGCAAATCGGCCCGGTGGCGAAGGCCATGGCGCCTTTTGTGCAACCAGGCGCAACGGTGTTTGATGTGGCATCAGTAAAGATCGGCCCGGCACAGGCAATGGTCGCCGCTTTGCCCGGTTATGTTCATATCATCGGCACCCACCCGCTTTTTGGTCCGCAAAGTGCTAAAACGGGGATTAAGGGTTTGAAAATTGCGATCTGTCCGGTGCGAAATGCCGGGATTAAGCGGGTGGGCAGGGTGCAGGAATTTTTACGCACCCGCTTGCAATTGGATGCCTTTATCAGCGATCCCCAAAGCCATGATCGGGATATGGCCGTGGTGCAAGGCCTTACGCATTTGATTGCCAAAGTGTTGGACGAGATGGAGCCGCTGCCCCGCCGTCAGACCACGCTTAGCTTTGATTATCTGCTTAATGCCATGGAGCTGGTGCGTGGTGATTCAGACGAGTTATTTCGGGCCATTGAACGCGAAAACCCGTATTCCGCTCAGGTGCGTAAAAAATTCTTCGCGCTTACTGAAGCATTACGTGCTGAACTGGAAACCGCAAAAAGTGAAAAATAACCCGCATCAGCTTTCAGACTTGGGCAGGTTTTTCTCGACTGCCTTGCGCAGCTTTTTCGACATGGGTTTTACGATGGACGGGAAAGAGCCAACCAGATTGCCTTGGGGGTCGATCAGGTATTTGTGAAAATTCCATTTGGGTCCGGAGCCGATTTCCGCCCGTGCCCATTTGTAGAACGGGTGGGCGTCATCGCCTTTGGTGACGATTTTGCTGGTCAGCGGGAAGTTGACGTTAAAATTCACTTCGCAGAACTTTTTGATCTCTTTTTCGCTGCCAGGTTCCTGACTGCCAAAGTCGTTACTGGGGGCACCAAGCACCACCAGACCCTGATCGCGATAGGTTTCCCACAGGGTTTGCAGGCCTTCATACTGCGGGGTGAAACCACATTCCGATGCGGTATTGACCAGCAACACGGTTTTGCCGCGATATTGTTCCAACGGCAACGGTGCATCATCAATGGAGGTGAATGTGTAATCATAGGCCGAGCCTTCAGCCGCCACCGCCCCGCCCATCAAGGTGATGTAGCCGATACCGGCAAAACCCAGTGCCGTAGTGATCCCCAGCGTGGCCAGCAGGCTGCGGCGATGCCCGGTTTTATGTGGTGATGTTGTTTTACTCATAATGCTCTCCTGCCTTTGACCATGGTATTATACGCTTTTATTTTCAAATTGCTTTAACATTTTTTGTAAGTGTTACATCATCACAATGTTGTGTGCATCCGGTGCAGGGCATTTGCCAGTTTCTGGCAGTCCTGGGCACTGTTGTAGATGGATGGTGTGACGCGCACACAGGCTCCCTTGGCTACGCCGTCCCGATGTGTGGTGAAAATATTGTTTGTGTGCAACAGCTGTTCAACAATGGCCTTGTTATCGGCGACACTGGTTTTGCCGGCAAAGCGAAAAGAAGTGATCCCTGCATGAAGGCGCGCATCATCGGGGGTTAGGATTTCCAGTCCCTTTATATCGCGCACCTTATTCACCCATTGATCGCGCAAATACCGCAAGCGTGTTTCCTTGTTCTGCTTGCCAATTTTAAGATGATAATCGAACGCATCCGGGATAGCCATGACCGCTGCAAAATTCATGGTGCCAGTATGAACCCGGCCCTGAATACTGTCTTTTTCATCTTCTTCGGCTGAAAGATTAGGCGCAATGGTTTCCAGCCGGTTTTGGCGAATATACATGGCACCTACCCCCAGAGGAGCCCCGATCCATTTATGCAGGTTAAAGCCAATAAAGTCGGCACCAATGTCATCAACATCAACATCCACCTGCCCAAAAGAATGGGCCGCATCAACAATCACATCCACGCCCATTTTTCGGGCGATGGCGGTTATGGCTTTTACCGGCATCATCAGACCGGTGCGATGGCCGATATGGGTGAGCAGTAACAGCCTGACATTTGGGTTGTTTTTTAGCGCGTCGCTATAAAATTCCAGCAAGCCGTCATGACTGGTTGGTTCGGGTATAGCGAGGTTCACGACCTTGCATTGCTCACGGGCCGCCAGTGTCTTCATGGCGCTGATCATGGAATAATAATCAAGATCGGCAAACATCACCGCATCGCCAGCTTGCAGCCGATTATAGCCGCCGATCAAGCCTTGCAAGGCTTCGGTGGCATTACGGGTCAGCACGACCTCGCCTTTATTGGCTCCCAGTTCATGCTCAACCCGGCGCATCACTGTGGCAAGGTCCTTGCCATATTCCCGGCGCGCATAATAAGAGCTGTCACGGTTTACCCGCTGCACATAGTCCAGGTATTTGGCGAGCACGGGGCGGGACATGATGCCCCAATAGCCATTTTCCAGATTGATAATATCTGGATTGACGTCAAAGTCTTTTGCAATGCTGGCCCAGTGATTTTCGTCGGCGGCCAGGGTCATGGCCGTTTTGTTATCGGCTTCCATGGTTCGCCCTTTACTGGCTGATAAACCGGCTATACCAGCGGCGGCCACCGTTTTAAGGGCGGTGCGTCTGGAAAATTGCGGTGTCTGCTGGTTCATGGTGTTCACTCACGCTTTTGAATTGCGGGTATTTTCGCGCAGGCTGTTTCGATTAGCAAGGGCGTAATCTTGCCCATTATTAACTGGTTCGGCGTGGCCGGTGTGCTAGTTTAGCGGGTAGCTATTGCCGGGGGTCATGATGAAAATTTCTCAATACGCATTAATCGCTTTTTTTCTGGTTGGGTGTGCGCATATGGCCACCGCACCGGCCTTTGACCGCCCCGATCTGTTTGCGCTGGTGCCAGCGGCTGAGCAGGCTGGGGTACGGGGCGCAGACCGGCATATTCTGGTGGTGCGTCATGCGCGCAAAATTGCCCCGGAATGTAATGCGTTAAACTGTCCGCTTAGCGAAACCGGTGTGCAAATGGTGGCAAAATTACACACGCTCATTGGCAATACGCCAGTGGATGTTGCCTATGCCAGCGCGGCGTGTCGCACACGGGATACGGCCAGGGCGGGGGGTATCACTGTCCAATTGCACCGTGCCGCTGATCGAATGGCGCGCGGGTGCGAGGATGGTCAAAATATTGACCGCCGGCGCCATGACGCCTTTGCAGATGCCAGAAACGGCCATGCGCGATGGAGTATTGTCGGCGAGCACTCCAACACTGTCTGCCAGTGGCTGGAAAACTTTGTCGGAGAGGACGCCGCCGGGGCAGGGTGTGTTAAAGGGCGTTTGCCCTCAAACGCTTATGGCGCAATCTATTGGCTCTATCGCGCCGGTGGCACATGGAAACTGCTTACGCTGGATGGTGTTTTTGATGTTGCCGAGGGCTGACTCCCTCTTTCCATTTTTCGTAATCGCGTTACCTTGTCCCCATGTTTACACACTTCTTTTCCGAATTGCGCGCGGCCAAGGTGCCGGTCAGTTTACGTGAATATCTGACCCTGATTGAAGCGCTGGACAAAAAGGTGATCCCGGACCGGGTGGAGGATTTTTACTATTTATCACGTGCCGCGCTGGTAAAGGACGAGCGCAACCTGGACAAGTTTGATCAGGTGTTTGGCACGGTGTTCAAGGGCGTTGAGCGCACGTCTGACCTGGTGGGCGAAGCAGATATTCCCGAAGAATGGCTGCGCAAGCTGACGGAGAAATACCTGTCAGAAGAAGAAAAACGAGAGATTGAGGCGCTGGGTGGCTGGGACAAGCTGATGGAGACACTTGCCGAACGCTTAAAAGAACAGGAAGAGCGCCATCAGGGCGGCAATAAATGGATAGGCACGGCTGGAACATCGCCCTTTGGCGCGCATGGTTATAACCCTGAAGGGGTGAGGATCGGGCAAAAAGAGGGCCATCATGGCCGCGCCGTCAAGGTGTGGGACAAGCGCGAATTCAAAAATTTGGCTGGTGATCGGGAGCTTGGAACCCGCAACATTAAAATGGCGCTGCGTCGCCTGCGCAAATTTGCCCGTGACAGTGCCGAAGAAGAACTGGATTTACAGGGCACCATAGATGCTACGGCCAAACAGGGCTGGCTGGATATTCTGATGCGCCCGGAACGGCGCAATACGGTCAAGGTGGCGCTGTTTCTGGATGTGGGCGGTTCCATGGATCCCTTTATCGACAAATGCGAGGAGCTGTTCAGTGCCGCGCGCACCGAGTTCAAGCGCCTGGACCATTATTATTTCCATAATTGCCTTTATGAATCCGTGTGGAAAGACAATATCCGCCGCCGCTCGGAAGTGATACCGACCTGGGATGTATTACATACGCTGCCGTCCGACACCAAAATCGTCTTTGTAGGCGATGCCAGTATGAGCCCTTATGAAGTGACGGTGCCAGGTGGCTCGGTCGAGCACTGGAACGAAGAGGCCGGGGCGCTCTGGCTGCAACGCATTGTCGAGACCTATACCGATGTGATCTGGCTGAACCCGACTCCGGAAAAATACTGGGATTATACCGCAAGTATTTCAATGATTGGCGATATTATCGGTCGCCACCGAATGTTTTCCCTGACCCTGGAAGGCATTGAAGCAGCCATGAAAGAACTGGCACGTTAGAGTGCTACCCTGCCCTGACCACCTGTCTGCTCCAAATTAATAGTGCGCGTTGGAAAGGTGAAACCACTTCCGGCATCGGCGAAATTTTCCTCTACTGTGCAGACGAAACCTTCTGTGATGACAACCACTGAAGTCGTTTTCAAAGCCACTGCCTTTTCTGTTTTTTCCGTTATAAGTCTGGAGCAATCTATGCCTAATGCATTGCAAACGTCACGGTTTAGGCATGATTGCCGACAAAAATGTGAGCAGGTATGATCATAAATAAGCCAGATGTATGATAGTAATAGAGCTTGCCAGGGGCTGGTTTCACAGGCGGTTTGGTTAGTGCCAGGCCAAAAATTGATAGTAATTTACGATAAAATCAGGAGAATAAACTATGCCTTTAACGCAAGCCCTCCGTTATCGTGTTACCCGTGGCCTTGTGCATGTCGGCAAACGTTCGCGCCGCTTTATCGATCGTATTATGGCCGCCAGCTCGATAATTGATAACACAGATGTGTTTGACAATGATGATTTCCAATGGACATCAATGCTGGAAGAAAACTGGCAGGATATACGCGCAGAAATGCAGGTTATTCTTCGCCATCGGCAGGCCGTCCCACCATTGCGTGATATTTCTCCTGACCACAAAAGAATTGCTGGCGATGATCGCTGGCAATCATATTTTATGTGGGGGTATGGGATAAAATCAGAAGCCAATACGGCACGATGCCCAAAAACTTCGGCATTACTTGAAAAAATTCCAGGGTTAAAAACCGCACTTTTTTCTATTTTGGCACCCGGCGCAGTTATTCCGCGTCATCGCGGCGTAACCAAAGCACTGGTCGCCTGCCACCTTGGACTGCAAATACCGAAAAACCGCAAGGCTTGCAGATTATGGATCAATGGAAAGGTTTTGCACTGGACCGAGGGCACGAGCTTTGTCTTTGATGACACATACCCCCATGATGTTCGCAATGATACTGATGAAGAACGGGTCGTGTTATTATTACAGGTGGAACGTCCCCTGCGCCAACCAGGCCGGTCATTGGCCAGATTATTTCTGGCTGCCATACGCATCAGCCCGTTCATTACCGATGCACAAAAAGCACTTGGAAAATGGGATAAGAAATATAGAAATGCCGAACGTAAGGATTAATCTGTAATCCCGCCCGGCTCTCCTGTCTGCTCCACATAAATAGTGCGCGATGGAAAAGCGAAATCACTGTCGGCTTCGGCGACAATTTCTTTTACAGCGCAGACGAAATCTTCCTTGATGGCAAGCCAGTCGCCCCAATCCGTGGTTTTGGTAAAGCAGTAAATCATCAGATCGATTGAGCTGTCATTGAAGCTGTCTATGTGCACAAAAGTGCTGACTTCAGGGGGTTTGGCAAAAGCATCATTATCTTGAAGGTATTGCCAGATACCCTGCTGCACTGCACGTAATTGTTCGGTGGTCGAGCCATACAGAAGCCCGATTTTCCAGTAAATTCGCCGGTGTGTCATGCGCGAATAATTGGTCAGGGCATTGTCAGATAATTTGGCATTGGGCACATGCACGATGCTTTTATCAAACCGGCGGATCTGGGTGGAGCGAAAATTAATCTTTTCGGCCACACCTTCAACGACCCCGTCAACCTTGATCCACTCACCGGGGTTAAAGCGCCGCTCGACCAGAATGAGGATGCCGGCAATCAGGTTTTTGAACAGGTCCTGCGCCCCTAACGCCACGGCAACGCCAAAAATACCAAGGCCGGCAAGCATTGGCCCGACCTGTATACCCCAGACTTCAAGGATGGCGGCCCCGCCGATAAAGGCAAAAAGGGCTTTGGCAGCTTTTTTGGTCCACTCTAAAATGGCCGGACTGAGGGCACTTTCCAGCGGGCTCATCAGGTGAAACACTGGCTCGACGCTACGAACCAGCGCCCAGAATATCGCGTAAGCAATCAAGGACCGCATGACATTGGCACCAAATATTTGTGCATTGCCAGATAGACCCAGGACCTGAACTGCAAAAAATAAACCGACAATCAGCGGCACCAACCGGAATGGTGGGGCAATGGCTTCTACTAAATGGTCATCAAATTCGGTTTTGCTACGCCGTGCCATGCGCGTCAGGGCGCGAAGTATATGGTGACTAAAGAGGCCGCGCACCAATAACGCCAAGACCAGAATGACAACCGCCAGGATGATGGTGCCAACGCTAATGCCAAGAAATGAGGCGCTCCAGACCTCGCTGACCAGTCCACCCAGTTCCTGCACCTGTTGCATCAGGTTTTTATCGGATTGCACCAGCATTTTAACGCTCTTTCGTGTTCAAAAATTCAATGTCAGGAAACTTTTCCTGTGCATAGCCAACTTCCCACGGGGTTTTGCCTAAAAATACAGGGTCGCCATCCACATCTTCCGCCATTTGCATTTTATGCTTGTCCATAAAGGCTTCCAGGTCTTTATGATTAGCGGCTTTTATCCAGCGGGCCACGCTATAGGGTGACGTTTCGAACAAAACATCCAGCTTGTATTCCTCGGCAATACGTTCGGCGGTGACTTCAATCTGCAACTGTCCGACCGCGCCCAAAATCATATCGGCCCCGATCATGGGTTTGAACAATTGCGTCACCCCTTCTTCGGCAAGGCTTTCCAGCGCTTTGCGCAAATGCTTGGCCTTCATCGGGTCTTTGGGCCGGGCGCGACGCAATAGCTCCGGTGCAAAATTCGGGATGCCGGCAAATTGAACCTTGCCGCTTTCACTTAAACTGTCCCCAACCCGCAATGCCCCATGATTAGGTATGCCAATCACATCACCGGCCCAGGCATTTTCCGCAATGCCGCGATCCTGTGCAAAAAACATGATCGGCGCATTGATGCTCATGACCTTGCCCTGGGCGGTTTTTAACTTCATGCCGCGTTTGAATTTGCCAGAGGCCAGTCGGGTAAAGGCCACACGGTCACGATGATTGGGGTCCATATTAGCCTGCACCTTGAACACAAAACCAGTGGTTTGGGCCCCGCCAGGAGAAACCATGCTTTGCTGCCCACCAACCATGGCTTTGGTTTCTTTGGGTCCGGGCGCATGGGATGCCAGGGCATCCAATAGCTCGGTCACGCCAAAATGGCGCAGGGCAGAGCCAAAATATACCGGGGTCAAATGGCCTTCGCGATAGGACTGCACATCAAAGGCTGGGCAGGCTTCCATGGCCAGCTCTGCTTCCTCGCGTAATTCCTCACGCTGATCATCGGGCAGGAATTCATTTAATTGCGCATCATCCAGAGCGATTTTTTCTATGGCGCCGGCTTTTTTATTTTTACCAAAAGGAAGAAACACCCTGGCTTGCAAATCCTGCACACCGGCAAAGCGCTTGCCGGAACCGGCGGGCCATTGCATGGGGGAAACATCAAGCGCCAGCTTGTCGCCGATTTCATCCAGCAATTCCAGCGGGTCCAGCGCTTCGCGGTCCATCTTGTTGATGAATGTCAGGATGGGGATGTCGCGCAGGCGGCAAACTTCAAATAATTTTAAAGTTTGTGGCTCAATCCCCTTGGCGGCATCCAGCACCATTACCGCGCTGTCGGCGGCGGTCAGGGTGCGATAGGTGTCTTCTGAAAAATCCTCATGGCCCGGTGTGTCGAGCAAGTTAAAAACCAGATCGCGATATTCAAATGTCATCACCGATGATGACACCGATATGCCCCGCTCACGCTCAATGCGCATCCAGTCAGAAGAAGTGCGCCGGTTTTCACCACGTGCGCGCACCTGTCCGGCAAGATGAATGGCCCCGGCCGCTTGCAATATATGCTCGGTCAGGGTGGTTTTACCGGCATCTGGATGCGAGATGATGGCAAAAGTGCGCCGCCGGGTGGCCTCTTGGGCGAAGGGGAAATCAGTCATGTGAAGCTGGCTCTATCAGAAACGCACCCGATTACCCTGCCGGGACGTAAACGGCAACCGGGGGCTTCAGCGCAATTCCGCCCAGACAGATTGTTCCACTTCCTGTGGGGTCAAGGCATCAATAATTTGCTGGGTATGCAAGAAGGACATGGTGAGCAGGGAAACCTCGGCAAGCATAATCCCGATTTGTGCTGCCGTTTTTGCACCGTCTGCCGGTGGCCCCGCCAATATGGCATTCGCATTGGTTTTGGCGGCAATGATGGTGGCAAGCTGCTTTGATCTTTCGGGCAGGGTGTGCACCAAAAGCGGGTTGGCGAAAATTTCCATACGCACCAGAGACAGCATTTCCTGATTACCCAAGCGGGAAAAATCAGCTTCGGATAAAGGAAACCCATCCGAGCGGATTACCTCTTCGGGCTGCCCGATTTCAAAAATTTTATCGTTGAATAAAAACAACATTGGTATAATTCGCCATGAAGATTACGGGCCGTCAAGTGATGAAAATTCACCTGGCAAGAGAAAATGACGGCCCAGCCTATCCTCAATTTCAATAACCCACAGGTCCGGGTCGCGTTGCAGGGCCTTTTCTATCCAGTTATCCGCGTCCTCCTCACTTTCCCCTATGTGCAATTGTGCGACCCAAACCCGCCGGTAATTTTCATCACGTTCAGGTGCCCAGATCATCGCCTTGCCGTTCAAATACGCAACTTTAATGACGACAATGCCTGCATCGTCATCCCCGTGTTTACGTAAATAGGCAAAGGCGTCACCAGAGCGGGCGCGTCGGATCAGGGCATCTGCCCAGATTTTTGATTTTAGTTGAGGCTCAATGTGCATGAGGCGTCCATATCTGGTGAGGCTACAATGGCGATATTCTTGCAATCCAATCCCGCAACAGTGGATTAAACGGGGTGGATTGTATCATAATGGCACGAATGTTCTGGATTATCATACTGATCCTGTTCATGGGAGCACTCCCAAAGGGCACTATGGCGCAGGAAAGTTTACGCTCATTATCGCAAATGGCGAGAGAGCAGGTGCTGGACTGGCGTAACCCTGATCTTGAAGTTGAATTGAATATACCTCCTGGCGCAAAGGCAGCAACACTAACGCTCAATGCGGCACCGGGACAAATTCTGCCTGCCTCTGGCTCAATGATGATTGTCAGCATGAATGGCAATCCAGGGGTGATAGTGAACCCCCGCCCTGAAGCCTTTAGCGCCCGGATCGATCTGCCGGCCGAACATATGCGGGGTGGCAAGAACCATATTCGGATTTCCTTTGATGGGGCCAATGAAGATACCTGTCCGATAAAAGCTGATGGCGGCTGGGTGCTGGACCTTGCCAGCAGTCGTTTCGATCTTTCTATCTCAGCCAATATAAATTCTTTTAATGCACTGGAGGGGTGGTTGAAAGCCGGGCCCTGGGCTTTTTCCAGGATCAGCATTGCACCGGGCGATCTGGACCAGAACCATTATGCGGCCTTTGGGGCACTGATTACACAAGCGCTGGCGGTGCGCGGTGGCAAAGTGCCACAGATCGTACCGGCCAGGCGTCTGGCAGAACTGGATTTTACGGCGCGAATTGATCCCGGATTTTCTGGTCCGGCCATGGCATTGCGGCCGGGGGCGCGTCCGCGTGTCGAGCTACAGGGGCGTAATGGCGAAGATATTATAGCCATGGCGCGCGTATTTGCCGGACGTCAAATTCTATCCGATGGAACCCGGACTACCCCTGCAATACTCGCCAATGCGCCAATGGTGCACCGGGCCGGCGCGCTGGACGGGGTAACTACGGCACTGGCTCAAACAACCTGGAATACCCGGCCATTTATAAATGTGGTGCGGACACCGCATCACGGTGAAACCCGCATGGTTATTGATCTGGAACGTCCGGACTGGGTTAGCCCGGATTCAGTGGTGATGATTTCAATAGATGGTAAAGCAGCTTATAAAAAACGCCTCAAGCACCAGCTCAACCATTTTATGGTGCCTCTAAATCGTAAGAGCGCTACTGTTGTGCGCTCATTCAGTATCGGTCGCGAAATGCTGCCGCAGGAAAATCAGAGCCATTGCCTTGATAAAGCGGACGGTGCACCGCTACGGCTGTTATCAGCCAGAATTGAAACCAATGGTTATGATACGGCCGCCGGGTTATCCCGTTTTGCCATTGATGGTGCCCCTTTTGCGCAAAATGCAGGAGAGCGCGCTGCCATCTTGTTTACCACGCATGCGTCGGCGCAATTATTTGCCGCCTGGCGCGCGGTGGCGCGAATTGCCTTGATTGCCGGTGCGCCATTAAAAGCGGCATGGTATGGCACTGATTATAAAATGGTGCCCGAAAATGCGCCTTTGCTGGTATTGGGGTCTCGTAAACAATTGGCACCACAGCTCATGGCTTTCCTGCCACCGGTTTTTGCCCCCGGCGCAGCGGCTGGACCTGGGGATTATGAATTACGGCATAAAAAACCAGGGATTTCAGTCACCCAGATGGCCATGGCAGCAGATGACCAACCCTCTTTTGGACTGGGGGTTGCCGGTTGGACGCAAATGGATCAACGACCAGTATTGGTATTAACCGGTGATCAGGACCGTGATTTCATCCCCGCCATGCAGGCATTTGCCGAAGGCCCGGCGATGAATTTCTTTTCGGGCAAGGTGGTGCGCTGGCGGGCAGGGCTCGTGGAGATCAATGATATAGGCACTGGTACTGGCGCTTCGGCACAAAACCCTGGTGCATCGGGGTGGCTTTACATTCTTGCCGGACTTTGCCTGTCTGGCCTGTGGATCAGGCTATGGGGCCGTTTATACGCAAATTGGTGCCCCGCATAAACGAGATCGCAAGACAATTGACGTAGATTACCCGCTTGAACAGTATTCAGGGGATGTTTTTTGCGCGTATTTGTATTCATATTTTCGCTTATGGTCGTATTGACCATTTCGGGTAAGGCACTGGGGGCAGAGGCCTTTGAAGCCTGGCGCGAGCGCACATCCATGTTGTTGCTCGCTTCGCATTGCCAGACCCTTGGTGAGCTTGAGCAGGCGGCGCTTCTTTCTGGGCAGGTGCAGGCGCGCGGGGCGCTGTTGCGCGCAGGAAAAGACCCGCAATCTCTTGACGATATACTATCAGATTTAGCCAGTCGGGCGGAACGTGTATCCTGCGAGCGTGAAGACGTTCAGGCGGAAATTTCCAGAATGAATGAGGCGGCGCAAGTCTGGTCGCACATGTATTCAATGCGGTTTCCGGCCAGATGGCAGAACTGGGAGGCTCGCCGGGATGATGCCCGCGAAAAGCCCCGGTGGCGAGTGCGGGTACCTTTGCAGGATAAAGCGGGCAATATTCTGGATTTTGGGCTGGTGGCACAGGGAGAAAATGTGTTTCTTGGTCTGACGGTGATGGGGGGCCAAGTGCCTTCCAGTGTAATTTTGCAAATGCGCGATTCCAGTCGTCTTGCCGCACCGCTGGATGACGATCTATTACGCCTGATGGGGCGCAAGGGTGATGGCCCGGCAAGGCTGCTACCGCCAAAAAGTGTTCTGCAAAGTTTTTTTGCCATTGATAAGTCGGCAGCACCGGCTTCACTTACCGGAGAGGCAAGTAAAAGTGGCAAGATAAATAAAGCCGTTATGTTTCGCTTTGCCGAAAAGGCACTGGATGCGTTCAGCGCGCTGGACCCGCGTGATGTGGTGGCATTAGAGCTGGTTTTCCCTGCCAGACGCGGTAAACGCCAAAGGCGCGAATATATTTATGCCGAGGCCGGGGATTTTGCCGCCGCCAGATTATTTGCACAAACTTTTCCACAAGAACCAGACAACGCAAAAACCAACTGACGTGCACACTTTTGCGCTATCAGGGCATAAATCACAGAAATTTAATTGGTATTGGCCCAATTTTCAGGGTTTGCTGCTCCAGGGCCCTTGCCTGCTAAGGAAACGCTATGCGTGTTTTGCTATTGGCATTTTTGCTGCCCATGCTTCTGGTGCCAATGGTGCAGGCACAAGAAGCACGGGCAAGTTTGCAAATGTCCAAAGATGGCCATTTGCTGACCCCGGTTTACATTAATAATGCCGGGCCATTTCTATTTATTGTCGATACGGCAGCCAGCCGGACGGTGATCAGCGAGGGGTTGGCAAAAGCCCTGTCTCTACCGCTAATGGAGAATCGTGAAGGGCGGTTGGTGGCCGCCAGTGGCGAGGCAACCACCAGGGTTTATCATATGAAAACTCTTGGGTTTGCCGGGCAGGCCTGGCCTCTGGGGCCGGTTTTGGCCATACCGGATATTACAGCAAAACATGGCTATTACGGGATTTTGGGACTGGATGTTCTGGCATCACAGGTTTTGTTGCTAAATTTTGAAACCGGCACGCTTGTGTTGATGTCAAGTAAGGACGCTCGACAGAGGCGGCGCACGGGAACCTGGCATAAAATTAGAGGAGATAGAAATTTTGCGGGATTTCTAAGTGTTAATATGCGGCTGGGGCGCAACAAAATAAAGGCGATTATTGATTCGGGCGCGCGCCGTTCAATCGGCAATGGCCAGTTTGGCCTGAAGCTGGAAAACCTGAGCCCGGCCAGCATTATGGCACAAGAACAGATCATTACTGGCGTAACCCTGCCGCACATTGCGGCACGAACCGGCACGGTTAGCTCGATTAATCTTCAGCGCTTGCGTTGGACGGATGCCGAGATACTGGTCGCTGATCTGGCCGTATTCGACGTATTGGGGCTAACGGGGCAGCCATCTTTGATTTTGGGTCTGGATTTTTTGCTGAGCACGTCTGCAATCATGTTTGATTTTGCTGGTCAAAGGCTATGGGTGAAGCCGTTATAGTGGCAAGATTGCAGAAGTTTAATTTTGTTGCCGAATATTTTAATTGAACCGCAAAAGATTGTGCGTATTGGTGTGCCCAAATTGAGTTTGGGTGTCGTATTGTGAAATACAAACAGTTGTTATCAGCCTTTGGTGTCCTGGCTTTGGTCTGCACCGGATTATCCACGGGCACTGCCCTGGCCCAGGAAACCACTGCTGCGCCTGAGGCGACAAAGCCTGATACAGAGGGGGTTTCAGTCTATACGCCTGACTTTTTTGCCAGCTATTATCCGGTAACGGCGCTTGATATGGTGCGGCAAATCCCAGGTTTTTCGATCAATAACGGTGCCAATGTGCGCGGCTTTGGCGGTGCAGCCGGTAATGTGCTGATCGACGGAGAGCGTCCCAGCACTAAATCAGACAGTCTGGACAGTATTTTACAACGTATCTCGGCAGATCGGGTAGAGCGCATTGATCTGATCCGTGGATCATCACCTGATCTTGATATGCGCGGGCTCAGCCGGGTCATCAATGTGATTTTGAAAACCACCGGCGATAACAAGAACAATAACTGGTCATTCGAATCTACCTATTCACGCCGCCGGGTTGTCGTTAATGGCGAGTTTGTTACCAACTTTACCGCTGGCGGCGCCGATATTACCTTAGGCCTGAATAAACAGGGTGGACCATTTCGCTCCAGCGGGATTGAAAACCGCTTTTCGCCGCCGGGTGCTTTACAGGAACGCCGCGATGAAGCCGCACAGAGTGTTTTTACCACGTGGTCGCCGAGCCTAAATCTTGAGAAAAAGTTTACCAATGGGCATGTGTTGCGCCTGAATGCAAAAGCAACCGATTCAGTTTTCAAGCGTAATGAATTTTCGTTTGTTGAAACGCCGGTTGCCGGCAATCTTGATTTTCTGCGCTTTGACACCAATACCGCCAGAGCCCATAACAAACGCACAGAGTTTAGCGGGGACTACAGTCTGTCGTTAAGCAAAACACTTGATGTCAAATTCATAGGTCTTAAAAACAGAAATACGGCCAATGACCAGTTTTTATCGTCCAGAGTAAATGCCACAAGCCTGGACACAGCCTCACGGGTATTTAGCAAGGAAAAGGCAACTGAATCCATTGCCAGAACGGTTGTGGACTGGGCCTTGAATAAAAAACACAGTGTGCAGTTTACTGCTGAGGGCGCGCTGAACGCCTTGAATGCCAATCTGCAACTGGAAAGCGACGATGGCAGCGGGTTTGTCCCCATTGTCTTGCCGGTCAGCAACACACAGGTAAAAGAACGGCGCGGTGAGGTTTCCGCCTCGTGGGTGTTCGTGCCCAATCCAAAGTGGACGCTGGAAAGCGGCCTTAAAGTTGAACGTTCGCGCCTGAGCCAAAGCGGTGATGCCAGCCGGACCCGCACGTTTTCTTTTCCCAAGCCATCTTTTACTGCCAGCTATAATTTAAGCAAGAAGAACCAGTTGCGGCTGAGTGCCGTCCGCAAAGTTGCGCAGCTTAATTTCAAGGATTTTGTTACATCGGTTAATCTGACTGATGAGCAGACCGATGTCGGTAACCCGGAACTGGAACCGGATCGGACCTGGACGGTTAAAGGTGAATGGGAGCGGCGTTTTGCCACCAAAGGCTCCGTGACCATTAGTGCCAAACGGGACTGGATCAGCCAGGTTCAGGGCCGGGTTCCTGTGGACAATCTTTTTGATGCCCCCGGCAATCTGGGCAATGCCTCGCGCTGGCAATTGCGGGTAGTGGCGCGCTTGCCACTGGATGGCCTGGGCCTGAAAAATGCAACGCTGGACGCCGATGGCTTCCTTGCCGATAGTGCGGTTACGGATCCGGTAACGGGCGAGCGCCGCATTCTGGAGCGCATGGCAAAGCATAACTTTAACTTGAGTTTCCGCCAGGATTTCAGCGCCCGGCGCATTGCCTGGGGCTGGGCTTATAATAACGGCGTTACGCGGCGGTCATTTCGTCTGTTTGAAGAGCAGATCACCCATGGTGGTGGTGGCCGGGGTTCACCGCGCGCGTTGAGTCTTTTTGTTGAAACCACGCGAATTGCCGGCATGACGGCGACCTTTGATGTGCGTAATATCCTCAACCGGCCGGGCACACGGACGCGGACCTTCTACGATGGACCAAGGTCGGACGGTCTGGTCGAGGCTACCGAGTCTCAATCACGCAAATCGGGCCTGCGTTTCCGGCTGCAATTACGCGGTGCGTTCTAATCAGATTGTGGTTGTTCTGCACCGCAGACGCGTAATACCTCGCCAACCGTAGTGGTGCCTTGTCGCGCCTTGAGCAGGCCATCTTCCAGCAAGGTTTGAAAGCCCTGACGGCGAGCAACATCCAATAGTTTCGACATGTGAGCATGTTCCAGAATGGCATCGCGCATTTCATCATTTATAGCCGCCACTTCAAAAACCGCGATGCGCCCGGTATAACCGGTATTGGCGCAAGCATCACAGCCGACCGCTTTTTTCCACTCGGCCTTACCTGCCATTTCCTGACTTTCAACCAAACCATTACGCACCAGCCGCTCCAGCATGGCTTCGCCTTCACCATTTACATCCGAAACGGCGCATTTTGGGCACAATCGCCGCACCAGCCTTTGGGCGGCCAGGCCGCGCACGGCGGCGGCAATCATATAGGGCTCCAGCCCCAGGTCTTCCAGACGGGCTATGGCCGCTAAAGACGAGTTGGTATGCACGGTGGATAGCACCAAATGGCCAGTCAGCGCGGCTTGTGCCGCGATGGTGGCTGTCTCTCCATCACGGATTTCGCCGACCATAATAATATCCGGGTCCTGACGTAAAATAGCGCGCAAGCCTTTGGCAAAGGTATAACCGATGTCGGCTTTTGTCTGAATTTGCACGACACCATCCATGTCATACTCAATCGGGTCTTCGATGGAGATGATTTTGGTGATGCCATTATTCAGTTGTTGCAGGCAACGATATAGCGTGGTGGATTTACCGGAGCCGGTAGGCCCGGTTACCAGAATGACCCCATTTGGGCTCTGGGTCAGTTCGCTCATGACCTTATTGGCCCGGCCGGCAAGGCCAAGTCCTTTCATGCCTGGTAATTCACTTTCCTTTTTGAGCAGACGCAGCACCATGCTCTCACCCCAGGAACCTGGCAGCGAAGACACGCGCAAATCAATGGCATGACCGGCAAAGCGTATGGTCTGGCGTCCGTCCTGTGGCAGACGACGTTCGGCAATGTCCATACCGGACAGCAGTTTTACACGGCTGGTGACGGCATCAAATATACCGCGTGGCTCGCTCTGGCGGGTATGCAATACGCCATCAATGCGATAGCGCACTTTGAATTCGTGTTCAAAAGGCTCCACATGAATATCTGAGGCACTATGCTTTAACGCCGTAGCAAACATGTTGTTAACAAAATCAATCACCGGTGCCTCTTCGGCCATTTCTTTCAAGCGGGCGGTGTCATCGAGATCATCTTCGTCCTCGGAAGTCGGACCAAGGCTTTCATTAATGTAATAAAGACAGCGTTCGATAAACTGGTTGCTGCTCAACCAGTAACAAATGGGGCCAAGATCAGAAAAACTGGTTTCACTATCCTCCTGATGGGCCAGATAGCGCGCCCACTGGCCCTCAAGGTTTTCTTGTATCTGGGCATTCAAAATATCGCGGGCGACAATATTAAGCTGTTTCAGCCCCTTTTCTTCGCTAATCCAGATGGCGGTGTGATTGGCCAGAAACCAACGCGGGGAAATTTTCAAGGCGGCAATGGCATGGCTGTGCAGTGCCGGTTCTTTTGGAATATTGGCAGTATCCAAAATAGGTAGTTCAAGCTGCGCGGAAAGCGCGTCCAGCAGTGTCTCTTCAGTCAATGCGCCGACACGCAAAAGGGCCTGGCCCAGCAGATTTCCGGTTTCACCTTGCAGACGCAGAGCCTGGGCAAGGTCTTTTTGGGTAATCAGACCGCGTGAAAGTAGTATTTGACCAATAAGTTCCGTATCCATGTCAGCTTTATAGGCGGCGTGTTGTTTAATGAGAATAGCAAAATCACGATTATATCACTTCTGGCCAATGGATGGCTGTTACCGCTCATTTACCTTATGCCTGCCATCCCTTAAATTCATTTCTCCGCTATGATGAAAAATGTGAGCACTTTGACAAAATATTCACAGCAGGGCTTCTCTTTGATGGAAACCTTGCTGGCACTGGCGATTATGTCAGTGGCATCGCTGGCCCTGTTCCAGTCAACAACAACTTTATTGCGCCTTTCCGAACGCACGATAAATGCCGCGCAACGCGCGCAGGATGCGGCGGTTATGCAAAAAAGTTTCATCGGCCTGGTTGAAGGGATCGTTCCTGGTTGGCCCAAGGACAAAGCAGATGTGTTTACGGGGGATCGCGCCGGTTTTTCCAGCCTTACACGGGCGCCCCTGCATACGCTTGAGCCTGCTTTGCGCCGCTTTGCGCTAGTACTTGAAAGTGATGGTCGCTCATCTTCATTGATATATCAGAGCGGGGATACGCGTTGGGTGTTAAAGGCATTTCCTTACCCGCAAGCCACTTTTTCTTATCTTGGAGAGAATAATTTATGGTATCCGGCCTGGCCACTTGCACAAACCCCGGAAGCAGGTGAGTTTGACGATGCCAAATTTATTGACCCGCCTGCCTTGCCCCTAGCCATTCGTCTTGAAGTTGGTGCATCCACCCAGGATGCAAAAACTGTATGGATTGCCTACATTGGTGCGCGTGAAAAACTACCTGATCTGAAAGAATTCTGATATGCAGGGGCATATGGATACATCAATAAACAGCAAACCGGACGCAGGCTTTGTGCTACCCTATGTGCTGGTGGTGATATTTATACTGGCGCTGGCCAGCACGATTGCTGTGCGCTCAATCAATGCGTCCGGTCAGGTGGTCACGGCACTTAATGATGATGTTTTTGCCGACCAGCGTCTGGCGTCTGCCGAGGCGCAATCGCTTTATATTTACCTTAGCAGCGCACCGGTGAAGGGGGGAATTGATACCAGTCACACACCCTGGACGGGCGATGACATACTGGATGGGTTTGATGTCAGTCGTCTTGCCAAGGGCGCATTATGGACAGCCGGTGGCGGACGACGGGTGTTGCGCACACCCAATGGCGATGTTGATGTGACCTATAGGGATGTATCCGGGCTGGTTTTATTGAATGGTTCAAACCCGAAAATGATGGAGGATCTGCTTCATGGCCTTGGGTTGAAAAAAACCGATGCCAAAATCGCCAGCGCAAAACTGGGAGATTATATTGATACTGATCGTAATCGCCGGTTTCGCGGTGGTGAGCGATCTGATTACAGGCTAAAGCGCAAGGCGCCGCCTGCCAATGGTCCCATACGGGCCATTGAGGAGGTTTACCGCATACTGGACTGGGACGCACTGATTACACCAAAGGTTTTCAACCAATTGCGCCGGCTTACGACGTTGACCACCAAAACCAGTTATTATAGAAAGAAATTCCTGGATGCAGAGCTTGGTAAATTGCTGGGCTTGGATGATCAGGACAATACATTTGGCAAGATAGCGGGCCCTACAATCGATTTTGTTGATGAAGCGTCATTTTCAATCGAGACCCCCACAAAACTTGGCAGATTTACTTTCTCAACACCAAAAGGAAACGGGCAGACCAAAATCAGGGTTGTGGAATATGAACGACTAGCCAGCGCCCCTGGGCGTCCATTCAGAAGACACGTTGTATTTGAGGAAACCGGAAATGTCAGTGACAACCGCACAGCGCGCGATACGGGTGAGAATTTCACCCCTGTTTTCACCGCGCCTGACCGCACTGCTGAGTGATCATACAACGCAAGCTCTTTCCAGAGGCGGGGTGGTGCACACCGACCTTCTGGTGGTGTCACGGGCGCTATGCAGCTTTCGCAGAATTACGCTTTCTTCCGGGTCGCGAAATGCCATCAAGGCCGAGCTGTTAAAGGCAAAACGCGAATCTGTTTCTGATTATGATGTCTGCCAGATCGTTCAAGACCCGGTGAATCGCAAGGCAGCCAGTGTCTGGACCTGGACTGTCGCCGATGACCTGGATTTAGGGCAGGAAAATCATTCTATTGTCAGCCTGCCTGAGACGCTCGCCCGTGAACCCATGCAAGAGGGAAGACGGCTCGTGCAATGCCTTGAAGGTGTTGAAGGGCAGATTTGGCAAGATGGTGCCTTGATCGCCAGCCGGTGGTGGCAACAGGAGCCTGATCAGGGCCAGTGGATTACATTTTTACGTTCAGCCCGCCAGATATCTGGTGAAGAAGAGACAATGCCACCGCCAGTTCAAGATGTGCCCTGGCGTTCTGATCTTCCGGTATTACGAAGCACAATAAATGCTCTGCAAGCGTATGCTACCCCGGTGCGACTGTTGTTCATGGTGGGTATAATATTTGGGGCGATGGTGCTGTATAACGGCGCACAATATTTGCATTATGTTTCGGCCACCAAGGGGATACAGGCGCAGATAAATGCGCGCAAGGGTTTAGTTAGTGAGGTGTTGAAGGAGCGCAACCGTGCGGTGCAAAGTTTGCGAATGATTGATAAATTAGGCCAGTTTGGATCGCCTTTGACGTTATTATATGGCGTAACGGGCATTCTGGAAAAGGTTCAGGGCAAAAATACAAAACTAACCAAGTTCACGCTTTTCGATAACCAGCTTACGATGCAAATTACCGGTGAACCAGATCAGGATGGTGCTACGCTGGTAAAAAAGCTGGAATCGGATGATGCGCTGGAAAATGTTACTGTAAATTTCAAACCCAGAAACAAAGTAGAAATCAAAGGGCAATTGGCAGTGAGGCCGGCAAATTGAATGCTCAATCTTCATTTTTGAAAGGCGGCATCTCGTCCAACGCTGCATACGGGCTGGTTTTGCTGTTCGCGTTGCTGGCCATTGTTATCGCGGGCACAGTGCGTGAGAAAGTATTGCAAACCAGAACCAATGCAGAGTATGCCGGCAGGGAGTTGGCAAAGCTGAATTCTATTGATAATTCAGACTTGTGGGCGAAGCGCGCGGATAAAAGCCAGAAAGCACTTAAACAGTGGCAAGCCTCTGTCTGGGAGGGGGAAACCGTAGGCGTGCTGGCGGCTAAAATACAACAAAGATTGATTGTGCTGGCCAGTGATATGGGTCTTGAAAATTCACAAATCACAGTGGGCAATGAATTAATCAATATTGATGGGCAAACGGTCATGCGCTTTTCCCTGACGGGGACGTCATCTGGTAATGCAAAACCAATTGAGATATTGCTGGCCATTGCGAAGAATCAGAAGACGCTCATAGTCGATGAAATAACCGCTGATTTTTATCAGGGGCAACGCAGTCTTGTCCGTTTGTCTGGTTTGGCGATTGTGAATCTTGGCCGTAGCGGTGCGAAGCAGGGTGCTAATCCATGAATCGCTTTATTCTTGTTGGGGTCACTGTGAGTGTGTTGGTTGTGGCCATACTGTTAGGCTGGTATCAAGCCAATACGGACGGTTTTTCTATTCCGGCAGGACAAAATGACTGGAAGGAACCCGTTTCCCCTCCTTCTGGTGAAACGCAAGTTGCTGAATTAAAAAAGAGATTGTTACAGACCGGGTATTTCAATAAAATTGACGGCCAGGATACAGACCAGCAAGACCAGGAAAATATAATCGATACACCGTTAGGCGCGGCGGAAAAAAAATATGGTCCATTTCCTCATATCATATCCATTGCCAGAATTGATGGGGTTGATACCGCGCAGCTCAGGTTGGAGGAGAATGTCATATTAACCGTGCGCGCAGGCGCGACGATTCCAAGTGGTTGGGTAATACACAGTATTTATCCGGATTATCTGGAGGCCGATGCTGGAAAGGAACGCTTCTCTTTTGAAGTGTTTGCGCATAAGAATATTCAGCAACAAGATGCTGGCGATGAATGAATCTTCCAAAAGATGGACAATGTGGCATAGGCAGGCAATGAAAAACTCAACAAAAAAACCATCATATTTTCTATGGGGTGTTGCATTGACTGGAATCAGCCTGATTCTGGCCGCCTGTGAAACGACTAATACAGTGCCGGATTTATCTACGCAATCGGCGCGTATTGGTGATAAGGTGCAAAGGCCACCGCAAAAGACGCAATCCACGGTCATTGATGCAGATGGTGATCAGGCTCTTGGCCCAGTGCCGGATCCGGTTGATATTAAACCTGTGCCAAGGATATCTGAACTTCAAAGGGCGACTGGCCCGGACGTTTCTACGCGTGCCCCAAAAATTGCAATCAAGACGGTTGATGCCTATGTGGCACCCTCGCCTTTGCCAGAATTCATTGATGTGGCCTTGGGTGAGATGCTGAAATTGCCCTATGTCACAGGCCCTGGGGTAGCTGCCCGTGAAGATGTTGTGCAATTACGCTCTTCCGGTATTTTGTCGGGGGAAGACTTTTTTGAGTTAGTGCAATCCGCGCTTCGTGATTATGGCGTGCGGATCATCCCGGAAAATGGTGTTTACAGGGTGTTGGAAGATCAGGCCCTAAAAGCCCGTATGCCGCGTTTTATCCGCTCAAGAGCGCAGCCGGGCACACCAAGGTCACTGCGCCCGGTCATACAATTGGTTGAGCTTTATGCCGTTGATGCCAATAGCATGGTTGAGTTACTGAATCAGGCGATGGGCGGGCAAAGCAAGAATGTAAAAATCCAGGCTAATCCTCTTAATAATACTATCACGCTTTCGGGCCTGCCTGATGAGGTGAATTCAACCCTGTCCATCATCAAGGAACTTGATGAGCTGAACTATGCCGGCTCGTCCGTGCAGCGTTATTCTCCGGTCTATTGGGAGGCCAATGCCTTAGCCAGTGAGGTAGGTAAAATCCTGAAGGTGGAAGGTTGGCAAGTGACGTCAAACCTTTCTGCACCCAGGGCGATCAATTTACTGCCAATAGAATATTCCAATGACATCTTTATTTTTTCACGTAATAAAATGGTGAGTGAACGCACCAATATGTGGCTCAAAGAGCTGGATCGTCCGGTCAAGGCCGGCAATAACAGCCAGCTTTTTATCTATCAGGTTGCCAATATTGATGCGATTGACCTGGCCGACATAGCAAATTCTGCTCTGGGGGCAGGCAGTGGAAGATCATCTGGAGCGGGGGGCAATTCTGCCTCTGCAGCAGGCGCAGACGCCAAAGAGGGGGGACGGAAAAGTCGCGGAGGAAATTCTGGCGGACCTTTCGTGGTCGATCCCATAGGTAATCGGTTGATTTTTTCAGGCACGGCCAATGAGTATGATCGCATCCTGCCATTACTCAAACAATTGGACCGGGCCCCGGCTGAGGTGTTGATTGAGGTTACCATTGCTGAGGTAACACTTAATGACAGCACTAAATTTGGTCTGGAATTCTTCATCAATGACATTGGTGCCAATAATTTCAAAAATCAGTTCGGCACCCAAGGCCTGGGGGTTGGCAGCACGGGCTTTAATGTGGCCATTGCCAAAGGTGATGTTACCTTGAATGCCAATACGCTTGCCACCAATAGTGATATTAAAGTGCTTTCGACCCCACGATTGATGGCGCGTTCTGGCGGCACGGCTAATATCACCGTTGGCACGGACGTGCCGGTAATCACCTCACAACGGGCCGCCAATTCACAATCCTCTGCCGGTGTGACCGATGTATTACAAACGGTTTCCTATCGTAAAACCGGGGTGATTTTGAATATCGAACCGATTGTCTTCAGCAATAACCGTATTGACCTGACGATTAGTCAGGAAGTCTCGGCAACTCTTGATTCAGGCAACAACAATATTTCCAGCCCGACGATTTCCAATCGTTCACTGGAAACCCAGTTGTCTTTAGAGGATGGCCAGACGGCTGTCCTGGGCGGTTTGATGCAAGATACCGTAACCAATAAGGAATCGGGCATTCCATTCTTGAAGGACATTCCCCTGCTCGGCAATGCCTTCTCATCGACCTCGGTAACCGCAGACCGCACAGAGCTACTGGTTCTGATCACCGCTTACATCATGCGTGGGCAGGAAGATAAAACCGCGTTCGTGAATAGCCTGACGCAAGGCATTGATTCTTCTTTGCAAAAATCAGGTCAGTTGATTACGCTTCTGCCGCGCAACACGGTTCTTTCCGGTATAACAAAAAGCAAAGCCTCCGATGAATAATGCAAACGGTAGCTGGCGAACCTCAACGCATGATTAAAACTGGACCGGTTGCCGCCTCGCCCGGTTTTTCTGTTCTGGAAGCCATCATTGCCATTGCCATACTGGCCATAGCGTTTCTGCCCCTGCTGGCCTTGCAGGAGCAGATGGCGCGAAACACTCTTTCTATGGAACGCAATCAAAAAGTGATGGCAGTAAAACGTTCTGCATTGGCTTACGTGCGCGCCATCAATCCCATGCGCGACCCTCGCGGTGAGACGAACCTGGGCGCGGCTATAATGCGCTGGGATGCCATACCGGTTTCAGAAGAAAGACCGGTGGTTAAGCCCGGCGGGGTAAAGGGCCGCTTTGTTGTCAGGCTTTATGATGTAGAGGTCACGCTGGAGTTTGAAGATTTGCGAGCCCAGACATTTAGTGTGCAAATTATGGGCTGGCGGGCTACGCAATCCATGTTGTCAGGCTTATAAGTCTGTGGGCCTGTTTCCTCAGTTATTTACCGACTGACGCAGCGATGCGTTCTGGTGTGCAATTTGGCGGTGCAAAATCATAATCCGCTTTTCGGCCATGGGGTCCGATCAGGCGGATATGTCCGCCAAGACACATGCCCGATGGTGAAATCATGATGGCATTCCCTTGGATATTCCATCCGTCAGGCAGGGGCAGGCGCCAAATATTGGAAATGTTATCGGGCAGGGGGAAAGATGTGTCAGTAACAATCGCGGCGCTTTGTCCCAGAAGCAGTGCTTTGGCGCGATAGTTTACTATCTCCCGTGCGGCGGCTTTGGATTGGGACGCAAACCGTGCCCCTTGTAAACTGCCCGATAAATTTACCGTGGCAATGGAAACAACAATGCTAATGATAGCAAGCGTTATCATCACTTCCATCAAGGAGAAGCCCTGATTGCCCGGTAAAGTGATGTGATAGTGGCTTTTTTTACATGGATATATCGGCATTATTGCCTTTCCCGCCAACCGCATTATCAGCACCATAAGAAACCACTTTGGGGCTTTTCTGCGCACCGCGTTCATCGGCTTTGGGTAGCACATAATGATAAGGATTGCCCCAGGGGTCTGATGGAAAGTCGCCATCAAGATAGGGGCCATACCACTGGGCCTGTAAATTGGGGTCGCTTGGCATTTTTGCCAGTATTTCCAGACCTTCTTCTTTGGTTGGAAAGCGGCCAAAATCAATACGAAAACTGTTCAACGCCAGCTTTATGGTTTTAGCCTGTGCCTTGGCGGCAACGACTTTGGATCGATCAAGCTGGGTGAAGAGGCGTGGTGCAACCAGGGTAACAATGGTGCCCATAATTGCCAGCACCACGAGGATTTCTAAAAGTGAATAGCCAGCGCGCTTATCATGTTTTTCAGGCAGGTTTTTAACAGCGCCGGTTTGGGTTTTTGTATGTGTCATATGTCAAACTCATAAAGACTGGTCATGGCGAGAACAATACTCAAAACAATAGTGCCCACAATCATGGCAATAAAAAGAATGGCCGCAGGCTCTGCAATGGCGGTAAGGGCCTTGGCGCGCTCACGGGTTTCCTTTTCCTTGGTGTCGGCAACAAATAATAGCATATCTGCAAGCGCACCGGAATTGCGTCCGGTGCGAATAAGATCGATAGACAAGGCATCCATGGCTGGCAGATGCTCTTCCAGCACTTCATCAATATTGCGCCCGGCCCTTATTTCACTTCTTGCACCGCTCATGCCGTGTTTCAGGTCTTTGGAATTCAGGCCCGATGCGCCAAGGCGCAAAGCGGTAAGAATGTCCGCCCCATTATCCAGTGCAATGCCCATAGTGCGCGCCCATCCGCCGATTTCTGACTGTATCAGAAAACCCCCGACCACCGGCATTTTTTCTGCAAGACTTCTGAAACCTTCACGGAATTTTTTGTTTCTAAAAATAAAAACCGACCCGGTGACCAAGGTAATTATGCCAGATACAAACACAAAAGCATGGGCTTTCATCCATACGCCGGTGGAAATCACGATCTTGGAAATCAGGGGTAAATTGTCCCGGTTATCACCGATCAGCGCATCAAAACGCGGCACCACAAACAAAAACATCAGCAGTACGATCAAGCCACCAACGCTGGCCAGAAACAACGGATAGGAAAGAGCGCCACGGATTTCACTGCGCATATTGTCTTCAAATTCCATACGCTCGGAAGCATCGTCGAGCGCCTTGGCAAGTGTGCCGGTGGCTTCGCCCAGTTCTGCCAGTCTGGCCACGTAGCGCGGCAGGCCCTGCATGTGATTATCCAGTGAATTCGATAAACGCTGTCCGGCCCGTAAATCGGCGCGGATGGCATTGGCGCATTTGGCCAGTGCAGGATTGGCATTGGATTTGGCCAAACTCTGCATGGCCTCCAGCAACCCCACACCAGCTTTTAGCAAGGTGGCCAATTGACGAATAAAGGCCGACTGATCCTTGCGGGTTATTTTACGCGCTCTGAGGAAGTCCAGTATTGGCGAGGCATTGCGTTCCACCAGTGAGAATGGAGAAAGCTGGCGTTTTTCAATAGATAAATATGCTGCATCCTGATCAACAGCTTCAATCTCGCCGCTAACCGTGGTGCCGTTTCTTCTCAGGGCCTTGTAATAATATCTGGGCATGGTTTCTCAACAGAACGTGCAACCATTGCTTACACCAAAAAGGTGCGATTTTTCAATGCCCTTGCGCAGGAATTAGCCTTTTGGCGGTGCGCCAAGGCGTTCCCGGACCACATAGGCCGGTTTTTTAGAGGTTATATCAAGGATGCGGATAAAATATTGCCCGGTAATGCCCACGGCGGCGAGGTTTAACCCACCGAGCAGCAATATTGTGACCATGAGGGAACTCCACCCGGCTTGCGTAGGGATACCCAGCAGTTTGCGTGTAATCACCGCGAGTGCCAGCGCGAAGCTAAGCCCTGCCACTAAAAAGCCCAGGCGGGTAAAAACCTGCATCAGGAAACTGGAATTGCCCACCAACAAATCACTAAACTGGGTCCATCGCCGTGCAAAGCTATAGCGTGAACGCCCCTCTGTGCTAGAGTGGTGGGCCGTGGGCACGGCCACAATATCGTTGGTGACCTGACGGATTAAAGCCGGAATAAATGGCCGGTTGGTTTTGATGGCCAGCATACCATCAACCACATGACGGCGGATCAGTTTTAAGGGCGACAGGCGCACCTGATAACCAAGCACCACATAGTCAAACCATGCTTTGATGCGGCTGGTGAAACGCTGCATGAGGGAGTGTTTTTTGCGGGCATGGGTGGCGGTGACCATATCATGCCCTTCCTGTGTAATCAGCAAGGGAATATCTTCCGGGCTTTGTTGCAGATCATCATCAATGGTGATCATCCAGTCACCACGGGCCTGTTGCAAACCACAAAGCACCGCGCCGGGTTTGCCAAAATTACGGGTCAGTGTGATGACCATGACGCCCTTTTGTTTTGCCAGAGATCGTAAATGTTCACGCGTTTCATCGTGCGTGGAGCCATCATCTACCAATATGATTTCAAAACTGGCCTTGACGGTTTTTGTAAACACATTTTGCAAGCGTGATACCAGTTCAGCCAGCGCTTTTCCGGTATTATAAACCGGAACGATCACACTATAACGGGGCTTTGCAGCAGGCGCGGTCATCGGTTGGCACCCCTTTGCACGATACGATCAATGATATGTTGGCGTTGCTCACGTTGTTCCTGCTCTCGTTTTGATGGTGGTGTGGCCGCTTCTCCTGGCATAATCTGGTTTTCCAGTTTTTGTGTTTCAAGGGCTGCCCTGTCGGGATCAAGCGAGGCAGCATCACTGTCAAGTGGATAGCCAAAAGTGCGCATCAGACCGGCACATCGCAATTCTACATACTGTATATCGGCATCGCTGAGGATGGATTTATATTTTTGCGCGTTATTTTTTTGCACAGGTTTTGCCAGGTTTTCCCACGCCTGGGTGCGTCCGGCATTACGTCTGGTGCGCGGGTCCTGATAAAAGTTCAACATGGCCGGATCATAGGCAAGATCAAGGTGCTTGCACAAGGTGTTGGCGGTTTCCTCAGTTTCGGCGATTAAGTCCTCATAGCGCACACGGACTATCCGCCGACTTGGTTGCATTTGATTACAGGCGGACTGGCTGGCGCTCTGGTCCTTGACCCAGACATCCATGGCGCGCTTAACCCCGCCCGGCACGGCGCGGGTTTTAACCCAGCTTGCCGCCACATCACGCGGGTCACGCACTTGATATACAAAACGGCAATCGGGCCAGTTTGACAGCAAAAAGGGTAAAATGAGGTAGGTGTAATTCTCTTTGACGAAACTGATCTGTTCATCAGTTTTTCGTTCTTGCGCATACAAGAAATTAAATAATTGCGCGATGGTTCTTTGCGGGCAGGCGGTATTGATGGCAGCCATATCCGGGGCGCTATCCCATTCCCCGATCATACAGGTCTGTGCGTCGGGAATGTCACGCGTCAGGGCGTTCCAGTTCTCGTCCAGGTTTGTGGGATGGTAGGTGTGTGCATTCAAACCAAACAGGCGAAACAGATGCGATGGCGGCGGGCCGGAAACATGCGGGTGTCCGTTCATGATCGAGGTGACCAGATTGCTGCCGGAGCGTTCCGAGCAAATAAGAAAAGTAAATGACATAATGCCCCCTGTCAGGAACGACTATAGAAGTCACGAGCCAGCGAGACAACGCGTTCTGCCTGCAAGGTGCTAAAGTGCGTGTCATTAAAGAGGTTAAGAACTTTATGACGCAATTTGTCCGCTTCTGGACAATCATATTGTCCAAACAGGCGCGAAGCCGGGTAATAGTGCGCAGAGGCAAAAAGCCCACTGTCGAAGAGTAAAGCCAGAAATTCATCGCGGCGTTCCGCCATTACATTAAACCGCCAGTTTTGTGCGGGGCCTGGCAAAGGTGTTATGCCGGCAAGGCATTGAAAACCTTCCTGATAAATCCGGTTGAGCTGTTGTTTATGTTCCATGACGGCGGGTAGTCTGGAATTGATCTGTTGTTGGTATTGTGGCCAGTCCGGTCCCGCATCACTGCCTATCCAGGGTTGGGCCTGCAAAGACTTCAGGTTTTGAATTGGCTGGCCCCTGGCCATGGCGGCCTTATAAGCCCTTTCCAGATGTGCCTCGGCCTTGCGGGCATCCTCCATTCCTAAAGTCGGGGGTAATTTTAACGACAATTTGCCAAAGAAAACGCCGTATCCACCACCACCCATATCCAGCACTTTTGCCTTGCCGGTGCTGAATAATATGACATCTGCACCGTTCGGAACCACGGGTTCCAGGTGGGTTTGCGGTATACACAGGCATTGGTCATCAACCAGAATGGCTGGTTCCGGCAGGGCAGATCGCATCGACATTAAGTCCGCTTCGGCCCGCATGGTATAACCATAGCTGCGCACATAGATCACGCCCGCTATGGGCGGCAGGGCGGAGCCGACGATACGCCGGGTGGCAAGGGCTACATCCATGCACAAACTGGCTGGATCAATGTCAATGAATTCAAAACCCGTTCCGGCTTGCAACAAGGCCAGTGGCACGGCCGGGCAGACATTGGCCGGTATTAACCACACACCATCTTTATGACCGGCACCCAGGCCATAGATCAGTGCAGATGCCCGCGCCGCCGTTTTGATCTGGTAATTCATGATGTCGCTACCGTTTTTCGCAAGGCCAAGTAGTGATCATCAAAAAGGAATTGCGCCGGGTTATAATTGGCTTTGGGCGAAGTAAGGTTTTGCCAGCGTTCGCGCTCTTCTTTTTGGCGTTGTTGGTTATAGCTGTAATGGGCCAGTGTTTTGCGGCCAAGATAATCCGTGCCAGGTCCAGCCTGTAAAATGGCTGACACATCTTTTTGAGCAATCTGTGGCTGATAACCTGTATGGGTCATTTCTGCAAAACAAAGCGCTTCGATAAAATTGCGTTCACTTTTGCCCAGAATATCCGCATAACGGCCTATGGCTTTTGAGGATATCCCGGTAAAGGTATCAAACGAGCTATTGCCCTGCCAGTGCTGACCATTTTGCGTGTGTAGATTAATTGCACCGGGCTTATCATCAACGCCCAGCCAGTCAGCCCATTGTTGCACTTGGGCTTTGGGGTTGCGCACCAGCGCTTCATACTGCACGCATTGCACCTGATCATGCGCGCCATAATGGGCAAACCAGGCCGCAGATTTTCGCCACTGCCGCGCCATGAACAAAAGTGGCCGACCCTGACCCGCATGGTTTTTCGAACGGCCATAATAAAGCGAGGCGGCAATGTCGCGCGGATCACGCAGGATCACTATAGCCCTCATGCCTCTGGCCAGAAAAAAGGGCAGAAATTCCTCTGCGCCGGTTTCTTTCCAGGCTGTGAAAGTGATGGCCTCTTCTGTTTTTTGCGCAAAATGTGAAAAATAATGGGCGGCAAAGGTGGTCAGATCGCCACCTTTCCAGTTGGCCAGAGCGCTTTGTGGATCATCCGGTTTGAAATACTGTCCGGAATACGCGTCCATGGCAGTAAAGGCGTTTTGTAGTAAATCTGCGCCAAAGGGTGTGTCTTGCAAAAAATCGGTAAAGGCGGTGTGCGGATACGCATTTTCAAATTGCTGATCACCCAGCGGTATAGCCAGACTTTGTGCCGGCGCGGCGTTATTTTTCAGGAAACTGGTTTTGAGTTGCGTCAGCAACAAAGGCAAAGGCTGTGAAAAGCAATCAATGGCGGGCAAATTCCACAGCAATTTATCCACCAGTGTCGTGCCGGAACGCGGCGCACCGGTTACAAACACTATGGCCGCGCTCATGGTGCCAAAGCCTTTGGTGTAGGCGAAGAAAGCAAGATTTCTCGTGCTTGAGGACCATGATTCATCAGCAGGTCAATGGTCGCCATATGGCTTTGAAATCCGGGGTAGACTTGCGTGTATTGGGGGTGCTGATAGTCCTGAAACACCAGCTCAAGACCCGCTTTGGCGAGTATCGCGGGGTCCAGATAGGCTTTGGCGGCGGGGCCGGTATAAAACACATCGGCCCCCACATGTTCGCTGAGTTCAATGATCCGCTGAACCGGGTCTTGCGTATTGGCGGGGATGGTGGAGGCGCGAATATTCGGGGCTTCAACGCCAAGGTATTTGGCCAAAGCCAGTGTGAGTTTAATCGTCAAATCGGTCAGCAATACTGGCGGTGTAATAAGTGCACTTTCCATGAGAGGAAAAATATCATCAAAATAAGGCGCGTGGGCGTAATTCTGACGGATGGATAAAAGGTGCGCCCGTGTCCAGTTTTTATGCGTGCTGATCTGCATATCGCACAAACGGCTTTTAAGGCCATCTTTGCGCACGGGTATGGTCAGCCAGCACCAGTCCTTTTTGGTGCGAATGCGATTGCGATTGCGCCAGTCCTGCTTGGTATATTGCACGTTATCCAAAAAGATAAAATGATCGCACAGGGCCATTTGTTCAAAATACCCAAGCCAGGGCAGATAGACCGGTTGCATGATCGCCAGGCTGGTCATTACGTCTGCCTTTTACGGTCAGGCATTTCGGGCATGAACATGCTGATCACCCAGCCGGCAGAAGCGGCACTGACCACGGTGATGCGTAATAAAATGGCTGCACTGACACTAATGGCGGCGGGTGTTCCAAACAAGGTGGCTACGCCGGCAATGGCCCCTTCTCGCAGGCCCAGCCCGCCAAAAGCCAGCGGCAATAGGGTGATCAGTGTGGCGGTAACGCTGGAAAGCAGCGAAACAAAATAAGGAACGCTCTGGTGCAGGGCGATAAAAATCAACCAAAGAGAAAATCCGCGCAGCAGCACAATCAGCATGCTAAACGCCCAGATGCGAGGGACCAGAAGGCGAAGGGCCGCTCGCCCGAACGCCAGACGTTCCTGCACAGCGTCCGGCACATATCGTGGCAATACTTTAAGGCCAAGCCACAATGATAAAAGGATGATTGCGCCAACCAGGCTCACGCCCAGTCCGACCTGGCGGGCAAAACCGCGAAGCTCCAGATTATCGCTGGTAATTAGGTATAGAGCCGCGATAAGGGCAACCAGCGCGGTGGTGGTGATCCCGGCCAGCCTAGCGGCGAGCAGATGTGCTGCCGGTCCAGAAACGCCTTTAGAGCCTTTGGCATAGCCCAAGGCGCGATAGGCATCGCCGGTTAGAAAGCCAAAACCCAATTGGGATAAAAAGGCCCCGCGCAGGGCCAGACGCAAATGCTGATGATAGGGCAGATCAACCACCGGTTTCATCCAGCTTAGACGCAGGGCATCCAGCGCAAAGATGCACAATCGCACCAGCATGGCCAGCACCAGCAGTGTAATGTTTACCCCTATTGCGGCGGCCAGCGCGCTGCGCACATCAATGAGCGTGAATATAAAATAGAGCAGCGCCGCGCTGATGAGTATTTTCAGCGCCATTAATAAGCGGCGGCGAAGAGGTGTGCCTTGGGCTTTGGTCAAAATGCTTTACTCCGCCTCGCTTTTGGCCGGGCGTTCCGGTTTTGGTGCCAACAGCACAATGCCGGTATTGGTATAAGGCGCAAAAGCGGTAGTGGCGATGCGGTAATCTTTTTTCAGATCACGTCCTCGCGCCAATATGGGGGCCGGATCCAGGCGCTGCTTATACCCTGGTGCATCCAAAATCCATGCGCGCGCCAGTTCTTCATCACTCATCATGGAAATGATTTTGGCAAGAAACGCGTCTGATCCTTCATAGGCACTGAGCAGCCAGGCGGTATAAGCGGGCCGGGCGCTCAGATGGTATTGCGCCATCGGCATGCGTCCGGACAGGTCAATCAGGATGGGCCGCTCACCCACGGGGCCCATTTGCGGGGCGACTTCGCTTAGATGATCAAAAAAGGTTTTGGTCAGTGCATCTGTGCGCAAGGAGCTGCGCCCGCCGCGGATTTTTGTTGGCAGGATTTGCTCACGCAAAGAGGTTTCCAGCCTGTAGGGCGTGTTGATCATGGCGCCGCGCACGCCGATCATGGGAAGAAGAAGCGCTGCCCCCATGGCCAGTGCCCAAACGATCCCTGCACCTCTGGCTAACTGCAGTGAAACAAGCGCAACAGCCAAAACAGTAAATACCGCTGCCATGGCAGCATTTGTGACCCACAGACCCGTGCCAAATATTGAAAAACTCTGGGTGGCCAGCAGCATAATCAAGCATACACCGGCGAGGCGTGCATACCGAAAACGCGCAGCCTGTTCGCTGGCCGCCAGTGCCGCCAACAAAGCGGTGATAAAGGCCACAGCGCCAAGATTGAGCATGTAATACGCAATGAGGGACATGGATGCTTTATTTAGACCTTTGGACTGTATCCAGAATTCATGCATTAGCCATAACAGCCCGGCTGTGCCAATTACTGCACCAATCCAGCGAATAAGGCGGGCACTGGAAAATCGCTCAGCTATGCCCGGCGTGAGCATGGCGCCACCAATAGAGGCTGCAAAGGCGGCCCAGGGGGCCATCAGGCGCGCTTTTTCAAATTCCTTTTGCGCATAGTCATAACTCAAACTGACCAGCCGCTGGATGCCCAGGATTTCACGTTTTTGTATCCCTCCCTGCACACGGTCCAGGGTAATGGTAATGGGTTCGATAAAAACCTGCGTCATGGCAAAAAATAACGCCGCCCCCACAAGGGAATATACCAGCACCGTCACCAGTTTTGGCCAGGATGGTTTGGCAAGCAGAAAATAAAGCCCGGCGCTAAGGGCGATCAGGGCCAGCGCCGTGACCGGGCGTGTGGTGGCCAGCGCCAGACCGGAAAACCCGGCAAGACCAGCCATGGCCTTAAATAACCATTGTGTCTGATTTTCATGGCGCGCCAGAAAGAAAACGGCACCCAGAACCAGAACCATCAGGATCAGGCCAATAGCATTATAAGACGGGTCCGGCAGCCAGTAATAGTAAAACATCGCAGCCCCAGCCACCCCGATGCTGGCCATCAAAACGCTTTGTAAATTACCTGGCAGGCTTTCATTGGCAAAAATACGTCCGGCCTGCACAAACATAAAGGCGCTGCTGCCACAGAGTAAAATAAATACCAACAGGCGGTTGATAAAAATGTTGTCTGGCCGGGGTAGCAGATTCCAAACAAGCGGAAACTGGGTGCTCATCATCTTGATGTCATGCCAGTGATAAAGCGCCACGTAATAATGACCGGTATCGGAAACATCGAGACCACGGTTAAGATAATAGAGCACACTAAGCGGCAGCACCAGAAATGCCGCCAGGATTGTTCCAGTCAAAAGCGTTACCGGCAAGGTGCGGACATTAAGAAACGAGCCAAAAGTGTTCATGCTTCGGCCAATCCGTTTTGGTGCAAAAAGGCGCTCAGACTCTCTATCACCAGTGTTACCTCTTCTTCGCCCATGGCGCTGTAGAGCGGCAGCCGCAAAAGTGTCTGCGCCGCATCAATCGTGTGCTTCATGGGCCCTGATGCCCGCCCGAATTGCTTGCCTGCCGGGGTCAGGTGCAGCGCCACATAATGCGGGGCGGCGATAATGCCATTTTTGCGCAAAAATGCGATGCAGGCATCACGCAGCGTCTGGTTTTCAAAACGAATGGCATAAATATGCGCATTATGGGTGGCCGCCGTAGGGATATGCGGTGTGCGGATGGAGTTGCTCCGCCCAAAATGTGCATCATAGCTTTGCCAGATTTGCATTCTGGCCTGGGTCAAAGCGGCTTCGCGTTGCAACTGGCCCAGCAGAACCGCAGCGGCCAGTTCGCTTAACAGATAAGATGAGCCCAGCGATCGCCATTCATATTTACTGACCTGACCGCGTAAAAAATCAGCTCGGTCGGTGCCTTTATCGCGGATAAACTCAGAGGGTTTGATCAGGTCGTTCTGATTGATCAACAGGGCACCGCCCTCGCCGCAGGTTATGTTTTTGGTGTGGTGAAAACTAAAGGCGGCCATGGACCCAAAGCTGCCAAGGGCTTTGCCATTCCAGTATGCGCCTACCGCTTGCGCCGCATCCTCCAGAAGCACCAGTTCATGTTCAGCGCATAAGGTTTCAAATGCTTCCATCTCACAGCCGACCCCGGCATAATGGACCACCATGATCGCGCGGGTTTTGGGCGTAATGGCGGCGCGCACCGCCTCTATATCCAAATTCATGGTCAGGGGATCAATATCGACAAAGACCGGGGTCGCGCCCCGCAGCGCAAAGGCATTGGCAGTAGAAACAAACGTAAAGGCCGGCATAATGACTTCATCGCCTGGCCCCAGTTCCAGCGCCAGCGCCATCATCTCAAGGGCCGCCGTGCAGGAAGGGGTAATCAGCACCCGTTTCGCCCCGGTCATATCTTGCAATATAGCCTCGCATGCCTGGGTTTGCACACCGCCGCCCTCCAGGCGTCCCCCGGCAATGGCCTCTTCAAAGGCGGCGCGTTCCTGCTTCCCATAATCCGGGCGGCAAAATGGAATGCGAATCGGCGGTAATGATGGAGCGTTTTTCACCATGCAGTGGTGATAAACAGTGCGTCCACGCGGGTCAAAAGATTTTGCGCCGGATTTGCGCTTCAGACGGAAAAACTGGTGCCGCAACCACAGCCGCTTTTGGCGTTGGGGTTGTTGATTTTGAAGGCCGCACCAATGATCTCATCGGAATAATCAATTTCCGATCCGGCGAGAAAATCCAGCGAAATATTATCAACCAGCACCATGGCGCCATCGCGTTCAATCACCAGGTCATCCTTTTGCGGGGCATCGGCAAAATCGAATATGTAGGAAAAACCGGAACACCCGCCGCCGACCACCGCCACGCGCAAGGCTTTTTTGCCATGCTTTTCCATGATGGCGTTTATGCGTTTTGCCGCTGCCGGGGAAAGTTGCACTTGTGTATCGCCCATGGGTTTAGCTCCGCTTCCAAGGTGGAATAATTCTCAATCTAAAGTATATGGGGGTATCTTTTCTTTTTTCAAAGTCAATCAATGTCAGAAATTTTTACCATACCGCCGCGCGCATGTTTTGCCTCAGACCCTGCCAAAAGCCGTGGGCGCTTGTTTTCGCAGGCCCCCAGTGCCACCCGAACTGCTTTTCAGCGGGACCGGGACCGGGTTATTCATTGCACCGCTTTTCGGCGCCTGAAACATAAAACCCAGGTGTTTGTCGCCCATGCGGATGATTATTACCGCACTCGTCTGACCCATTCGCTGGAGGTGGCGCAAATTGCCCGCTCTATTGCACGGGTTTTGGGGCTGGATGAAGACCTTGCCGAGACGCTGGCGCTGGCGCACGATCTTGGTCATCCACCATTTGGTCATGCGGGCGAAGATGTGCTGGACGAAGCCATGAAGGATTATGATGGCTTTGATCATAATGCCCAAACCTTGCGCATTGTGACGCAGATGGAACATGTCTATCCGAAATTTGACGGGCTGAACCTGACCTGGGAAACTTTGGAGGGAGTTGTTAAACATAATGGTCCCTTAGTGAAAAGCGCTGGTGATCGGGCCGGTCTGCCATGGGCCTTTACCGAATTTGAGGGTTGGGAATGGCTGGAGCCACATACCTTTGCAGGTCCGGAAGCGCAGGTGGCCGCCCTTGCTGATGACATCGCCTATAACAATCACGACGTTGATGATGGCTTGCGCGCGGGCATTATCAACATTGAGCAATTAATGACATTGCCGCTGGTTGGCGAGACGTTCGATGAGGTGCAGGCTGCATATCCTGCCCTGTCGCGTAACCGGGTAATCCGTGAAGCGGTGCGCCGTCTGATCGGCAAATGGGTCAATGACCTGTTGGTGGAAACCAAAAACCGTATCTCCACACACAACCCGCAAAGCGCCGATGAAGTGCGGCAAATGAAAACCCCTTTGGTCGGATTTTCCGGGGCGATGATGGTCAATATCAATGCGCTGCGCCGCTTTTTGATGGAAAACATGTATCGTCATTACACAATTAATCGCACACGCACCAAGGCGCGCCGGGTTGTGCGGGAATTATTTGATGCGTTTTTGAACGAGCCGGATCTGCTTGAAGATGAATTACGGGCGCAAACCGATGGCCCCAAAGGCAAGGCTACGGCGCGGGTGGTATGCGATTATATAGCCGGGATGACAGATACCTTTGCCATGGAAGAATACCGGCGCTTATTGTCGATGGATGACACGCTTTGAAGTATGCTTTTACTTCTTTGGTGATTCGCCATAGCAGAAAATTTAATGGATGAGCCGGATGGTTGAAAAAGACGATGGAATCTATGCCCCCGCCAATAATGGTAACGGGTTCGATGCGCGCCGCGATGGCGATGAAAATCGTGGGCCGCTCTTGCTGGTGGTCACCATTGCGGTTTTGCTTGCCTTTGCTGCAGTGGTTTACACTGCCTATCATCAAGGTTTGCGCAAGGGCGGGCGTGATGCTGCCCCTCATGTCAGCGCCGTTACCGGGCCGATCAAGACACGACCCACCGATACCCATGGCACCCCGACACCAAATCTTGGCAATCGTGCCTATGAGCCGCTGGATGATGTAAAAACCGCGCCGGTAGAAGACATCAAAACCGCGCCCCTGCCCGAAGAACCTCTGCTGCGCCCGGTCAAAAAAGATACCGTGCCTGAGGTCAGCAAGACCAATAATGATCCGGCACCAGCGATCGCCGAAAAAGACGTGCCACCAACGGCAACCAACCCTGTGCCTGAGAAAATATCACCGCCGCCAGAAAAGAAAAAGCCAGTGGCAGAAGGGCCGTATCTGGTGCAGATCGCCGCGTTTCGCTCAGAAGATCAGGCTCTGGCGGCCTGGGATGTGCTGGCGGCTAAATTAAAGTCTGCCACCGGTGGGCTACTTCCGAATGTGCAACGCGCGGATCTTGGGCCCAAGGGCGTTTATTATCGCTTGCGCGCGGGCAACTTTGCCGACCGTGCGGCGGCAAGCGGGTTTTGTGATCAATTGAAAAAAAGTGGCCGGGATTGTCTCGTGGTGCGCCGTTGAGCGCGCGAGCCTGCATTTTCGGCTGTGCGGGATTAGTTTTAACCCCTGACGAGAAACGCTTTTTTAGTAAAGCCAGACCGTGGGGCTTCATTCTCTTTGCCCGCAATTGCCAATCCGAGGCACAAATCAGCGCCTTATGCAATGAATTGCGCCAATGCGTTGGCCGCCATGCACCGATATTGATTGACGAAGAGGGTGGGCGGGTCTCTCGCTTGCGTAACTTGGGCGGGCGTATTGGTCCACCGGCAGAAGTATTTGCCCGTTCAAAATTACCCATTGATCAGGTGTGCCAGGCGGTGCGGGCAAATTATGCCGCCATTGGTGCAAGACTGGCATCCATTGGTGTGGATGTTAATTGTGCGCCGGTGCTGGATTTGCCTGCCGGTGATGCAGACCCGATTATCGGAGATCGTGCTTTTGGCACGGATCCGATGCAAGTGGCAAAACTGGGGCAGGCGTGTCTGGATGGTCTGCATGATGCCGGTGTCGCCGGAATTATCAAACATATTCCAGGCCATGGGCGGGCGGATGTGGACAGTCACAAAGCATTGCCTGTCGTCGAGGCCAGCAAAGAGGCGTTGCAGAATCATGATTTTTTGCCGTTTGCAGCCCTTGATCAGGCAAAAATGGCGATGACCGGTCACGTTATTTATAACGCTTATGACCCTCAAAATCCCGCAACGTGCTCTAAAACCATGATAGAAGATGTGATCAGGGGACGAATCGGGTTTGATGGCTTATTGATGAGTGATGATCTGGATATGAAGGCGCTGGATGGTGCCTTGGCTAAACGCACAGCAGCGGCGCTGAATGCCGGCTGCGATGTGGTCTTGCAATGCAATGGTGTGCTGCGCGATATGCAGGAAGTTGCTGATGCAACGCCTGTTTTGAGTGGACATGCCTTGCGCCGCAGCACTGCCGCAACAATGCCCATAAAACCAGCACACATTGACCGGCACGAGGCAGAAGCCCGCGCTGATGCCTGGCTCGCGCGCCTTCAGGGGGATGCAGCATGAGCGTGCAGGAATTTGCCGAGGATTTGCCATTTGAGGCCGCCCGTCAGGCCTTGGGTGAAAACACACCGCTGATCGTTGATCTTGATGGTTTTGAAGGGCCTTTGCATGTCCTGTTAGAACTGGCCCGCAAGCAAAAGGTGGATTTGCGCCATATTTCCATCTTGGAATTGGCCGAGCAGTATCTCGCTTTTATCGAGCATATCCGCGAAGTGCGTATCGAACTGGCCGCCGATTATCTGGTGATGGCCTCCTGGCTGGCTTATCTGAAATCACGCCTGTTGTTGCCCAAACCACCAAAAGAGGGTGATGAGCCCAGCGGTGAGGAAATGGCGACCCGCCTTGCATTTCGCCTTCGTCGTCTGCATGCCATGCGGTTGGCGAGCCAGGCCCTGATGGACCGCACCCGCACCGGCATTGATACGATGACCCGTGGGGCACCAGAGGGGGTGCGCCGGGTCACTTCACCGGTCTATGAAGCCAGCATTTATGACCTCTTAAAGGCCTATGCAGTGCGCCGTTCACGGGTGGCGCGGGCGCATCTGACCATGAAAACCCCGATTGTTTACGCGCTGGAAGAAGCCAGAGAGCGGCTGGAGCGCGTTTTGGGTAAAATCCGCGAATGGACAACGCTGGATAGCTTGCTTCCCTCTAAACTGAAAGCCGGGGCCGGGAAACCACCACGCTCGTCCGTTTTGGCCAGCTCGCTGGTGGCCTCACTGGAACTGGCCAAGGAAGGTAAAGCCGAATTGCGCCAATCCGGGGCTTTCACCCCGCTTTATGTGCGCCCTTGCAAAACCCCGGCGGCTCAAAAATGAGTGAAACCGATAGTCAAAACCCAACGCTGGACGCCATCGAGGAAGCCGTAAAGGCGCTGGCCGAACGCACCCGCCACACTGGATCGCGGGATACGGCTCCACGCCTGCCGGGTCTGCATCCGGTCAGTACTCGCGATGAAGAGCATTACCGCATGTTGGAGGCGCTGATGTTTGCTGCTGCCGAACCGCTGGATATGGATACTATCCGCGCGCGCCTGCCACACAATGCAGAGTGCACGGCGCTTTTGGCCCGTATGGAACAGGATTATGCGCCGCGCGGGATCAATCTGGTGCGCGTTGCCGACAAGTGGCGCCTGCAAACCGCCCCGGATTTGGCCCACATTCTGGTTGATGAGCGCGAAGAGCCTCGTAAGCTCTCTAATGCGGCGCTGGAAACCCTTTCCATTATTGCCTATCACCAGCCGGTTACCCGCGCCGAAATCGAAGACGTGCGCGGGGTGGCGGTCTCCAAGGGCACACTGGATTTGCTGATGGAGATGAAGTGGGTGCGTCTTCGCGGTCGCCGCCGCACCCCTGGACGCCCGGTTACCTATGGCACCTCCGATGCCTTTCTGGCGCATTTCGGGCTGGAACGTATTGATGACCTGCCGGGCAAGGATGAACTGAAAGCCGCAGGCTTGCTGGACAGTCGCGTTCCCGCCGGTTTTACAGTGCCCAGCCCCACAGATGTGATTGGCGAAGAAGAGTTGCCGCTGGATGATCCTCATGAGATTGAAGGTGAATTTCACACCGATTATATGGGCGAAGACAGCGAACCGTAAAAACCGCTCGCCAAACCAGTGGCAAATCGTTACTCTGCACCGGCGCGTAAAAACCATTTATAGAGAGAAATCATGGGATCGGTCGGACCGTTACAAATTATCGTCGTTGCCGTCGTGGCGCTTATTCTTTTTGGTGGTCGTGGAAAAATTTCCTCGGTAATGGGTGATCTGGCCAAGGGCATTAAAAGTTTTCGCAAGGGCCTTAAAGACGATGACCCGGCCATAGAAGACACTGGTGAAACCATTGATGGCACCGCCCGGCGTGAGAAAACCACTTCGACCGAAGACTGATCGACAGGGCAGGCACCATGTTGCCACAACTCGGATTTACCGAATTTTTGCTGATTGCCATTGTCGCCCTGGTGGTGGTGGGGCCAAAAGACTTGCCCTCAATGTTACGCAAAATTGGCGCATTGGTGGCCAAGGCCCGTGGTATGGCCCGCGAGTTTCAGGGCGCTTTTGAAGATATGGGCCGCGAAGTGGAACTGGACGAATTACGTAAAGAAATCGAGGCCATAAAGCGCGCCAATCCGGTTGCCGGTATTGCCGAGGACTTGCAAAAAACCGAGGACGATTTGCGTGATGACGCTGCCTCCTGAAACGGATAGTCCGGACCCGTTGGACGAAGTGGAGGCCAGCCGCGCGCCTTTGCTCGATCATTTGCTGGAACTGCGCACCCGCCTCATCTGGGCCTTGCTGGCGGTGGCGGTGGCCTTTGGTATTTGCTTTGCCTTTGCGGTGCCGATTTATGACATTTTGCTGCGCCCCTATATTCTGGCTGCTGAACTGGTCAGCCGTTCCTCAGGGCAGACGGTCACCCCGCAATTAATATTTACCGGTCCGATGGAGTTTTTCTTCGTCAAGGTCAAACTCGCACTGTTCGGAGCGATCATTCTGGCCTTTCCATTCATCGCATTTCAGATTTACCGCTTTGTGGCACCAGGTCTATATCGCAATGAACGGGGTGCTTTTTTACCCTTTATGGTCGCTGCACCAGCGCTTTTTGCCTTGGGGGTCAGCTTTGTTTATTTCGTTATGCTGCCTATGGTCATGCGCTTTGCGCTGATGCAGGAACAGGCCCCGGACTCAACGCGCATCGCCATTTCGCTTTTGCCCAGGGTTAGCGAATACCTCAGCCTGACAACCGCGCTGATCCTTGCTTTTGGCTTTTCTTTCCAGCTTCCCGTGATTCTTTCCCTGATGGGCCGGGTTGGACTGGTCAGTGCATCGGCACTGCGCAAGGGGCGTAAATTTGCCATTGTCGGCATTTTGGCCTTTGCCGCATTCTTCACCCCACCCGATGTCATCAGCCAGATTATTCTGGGGGTGCCTGTGCTGCTGCTCTACGAGGTTTCAATTATTTGTGTCGCTCTGATCGAAAAAAAACGCAATGAAGAAGACGCAAAAACCGGCGCAAGCTAGCAATTTTTACCCACCTCAAAATGCACCAGTATAGCTTGCTTTGCGTGGGCGGGGATAATTACGGTTAAGCCCCCAAAAAACACAGGG
>JAJFFP010000055.1 GCA_021776595.1 Robiginitomaculum sp.
GTATTTCATGGATAGCGTGAGGGTCATTAAGGGGCACTCCCTACCCCTTGATGTGTTCCTTGAGGTCTATGCACGGGATAACATATTCTGCGGTCATCCCGGAAAAGCTATTGCCTTATCCGGCAACTGTGTTGATTAAGCCCATACGGTATTGTTTTTGATCATTGCATTGAGGTGTATGAGGAGTTTTCTGGCAACGGCAATGATAGCGACTTTTTTAGCTTTGGAGCGTTCTAGGAGGGCATGATAGAAACCCCGTTAGCGGCCTAAAGTAATATTTTGAGGAGATGCGGTTGAAACGCAAAATGACAATACCACAAAGTAAAGAGGCCATTCGTCGGCAGCGTGATCTGATTTTATCTGCAACCGGGGATGGTATTTACGGGATTGATATGAATGGCAAAACCATGTTTGTTAACCCGGCGGCCGCCAAAATGTCAGGCTTTGCAGATGAGGAAATGCTGGGGTTTAGTCAGCACGAGCTAATGCATCATACCTATTCGGACGGCCGCCCTTATCCTGTCCATGAATGCCCAATCTATGCCGCCTTTAAGGATGGCAAGGTTCACCGTTGTGCTAATGAAGTATTCTGGCGCAAGGACGGTACCAGCTTTCCAGTGGAATATGTCAGCACACCAATTTTGGATGATGGCAAACTGGTTGGAGCTGTGGTTTCATTTCGCGATATTTCCGAGCGCGTAGCCGCTGAAAAGGCCCTGGAACAAAGTAAGCAAAGAGAACGCGATCTGCAAAGTGATCTGCGACATGCGTCCAGATTAAGCGTTATGGGCGAAGTATCCTCTGCCATGGCTCATGAGCTTAACCAACCGCTGACCGCAGTGATAAATTATGTTCAGGCCGCCGGCAGACTTATGGAAAGCGAAGATCAGTTCACCAAAGACAAGGCGCTTGGCTATATGGGCAAGGCCGTGGAACAGGCCAGTCGTGCGGGGGCTATCATTCGGGGTTTGCGCCAATATGTAGAAAAAGAAGACGCAGACAGATCCTTTGAGTGTATCAACACGATCATAGAAGAGGCCGTAGCCCTTATCTTGCCGGGAGGCAGCGATACAGGCATAGGTTTTGAAACCGCTCTGGAAGAGAATTTACCTTCAATATTGGTTGATAAAATCAGATTGCAACAGGTCATTGTCAATCTGGTGCGTAATGCGCTTGAAGCCTTGCAAGAGACCAAAAATGCGCTTCTGGTCATTTCTACAAAGTTAGTGACCGGTGACATGATCGAGGTGCGTGTCAGCGACAATGGCCCCGGTCTTCCAAAAGCACTCAAGGGAAAGCTGTTTCAGTCTTTTGTCACGAACAAGAGTAAGGGTATGGGCGTGGGCCTTTCCATTTGCCGCACGATTATTGAGGAACATGAGGGCAAGATATCTGCACAGGAAAACGTGGACGGCGGTGTAACCTTTTGTTTCACTTTGCCGACCCTGCCACCAGTATTGGAAGCATAAATGCCAGACAATCAGACCGTCTTTATTCTGGATGATGATGATGCCGTACGTGATTCCCTGACAGCACTGCTGGAATCATATGGCTTCGTGACCAAGGCCTATGCCTCGGCAAATGTTTTTCTGGATGAAATTACGACAGCGCAAAGTGGGTGCCTGATCCTGGACATTCGCATGCCTGACATGAGCGGGCTTGAGGTTCAGAATTGCCTTTCACAACGAAACATACGTCTGCCGGTTATCATCATCACTGGTCATGGTGATCTGCCAATGGCCGTAAAGGCCATGAAAGGCGGCGCACTGGATTTTATTGAAAAACCATTTGATGAAGATGGGCTGGTGGAGGCGTTGCGCCGGGCACTGGATATTAGCGCAAAAATTTATCAGGACGCCGCCGTGCGTGATGATCTATCGAGACGAATCGGCAAGTTGACGCCCCGCGAATATGAAGTGCTGGTGCAGATTGCTTCTGGCCACCCTAACAAGGTTGTTGCTTATGAACTGGGTATCAGCCCACGCACTGTAGAGATTCACCGGGCACGCGTGAGTGAAAAAATGAATGCTCGCAATTTGTCGCATCTGGTGCGTATGGCGATAGAGGCCGGTATTCTTAACTTTGGTTCGCCAACTGTGGATTAGGGATATTTACGTATGTTTATAAGGCTTTGGCATGCCTAATATTTAGGTATGAAACCGTGTGTTATAATTGTAGATGATGATGATGCCGTGAGGGATTCCCTTTCAGCCTTGCTGGAATGCGAGGGATTTCGCGTACAGACTTTTTGTTCTGGTCGTCATTTTCTTGGGGCCGCTCCACAACGCGACGTTCATTGCTTGATCGTTGATATGCATATGCCAGGAATGAGCGGCTTGCAGATCGCTAATTGTTTAAAACGCGACAACCGCAATATTCCTATTATCCTGATTACAGGCAACCTAGGCACCGCACTGAAAATTCAAGCGGAAAAGTGCGGCATAACCATAATGCTTGAAAAGCCCTTTCAAAATGGTGCGTTATTGGATGCCGTATCCAATTGCCAAAACCATAGGTAATTTCCCCTAGGTATAAAACCGAATTTTACCAACCTCACCGAACACTTAAGTTCTCCTCATACCGGCCAGCCAAACCAAGCGCAGCCAAAGGAGAGAGAAATGAAAAGCAGAAACTTACGTCTTGGGTCGCAGCTTATGAACATTGTGATGTTCGGTTTTTTTCTGGCGGTGATGATAACCAATGTCGCGCAAGCCGCGGGTCCGACCAGTGAAACAACTGCTGTCATAAAGGCTGCATACCAGAGTTAGCCCCCCCGATCCTGCGTGCCAAGCCCCCCTTTGCCACAGGATCAACCTCAGAGCCCGGTCGGACAAGTACCGGTCGGGCTCTCCCCTTTTTTTAACGTAAACAATGGAGGCCAAAATGTTGGCTGAATACAAAATTGATCTCGCACCGGTAAATAACGAAGCAGCAACACCAGAGGCGCAGGTCCTGTTGGAGCAAACTCAGGCCAAGCTGGGCTTTGTGCCTAACATGTATCGCACAATGGCCAACTCACCCGGTTATTTAAGCACCTATATGCACGGCTATCAGGCCTTTCGCGAATCCAGTGGTTTTACCGCACAGGAACAGGAAGTTGTTTTTCTGGTTCTGAGCCGCCTTAACCAGTGCGATTATTGTGTAGCTGCCCACAGTATGTTGGCAGAAAAAGTTCAAAATCTTGAAGCTCAGGCGCTCGCTGCCGTGCGCGTTGGCGGGGTAATCCCTGATGAAAAACTACAAACCCTGGCTGTTTTTACCGCGCGGATATTTAATTCACGTGGCTTTATTACGGTTGCTGATGCCTCAGCGTTTTTGGCCGCCGGGTTTTCGCAAAAACAGATCATGGAAGTGGTGTTGGCGATCTCGGTAAAAATTCTTTCTAACTATTCCAATCATATTTTCCATACAGAGGTGGATGCGCCTTTTGTGGCTTATCGGCCCGATGCTTAAAGGGAGAACATGACATGATTTCTGTTCAACTCATTCCGCCATTTACTTATCGCACCGCGGCAGCCAAGGTTCAGGCTGCCGAAGATGGCTGGAACTCACGCGACCCTGCCAGAGTAGCGCAAGCCTATAGCGAAAATTCAGTGTGGCGAAACCGTGATCTGTTTTTCAAGGGTCGCCCGGCAATTCAAAACTTCCTTCAACACAAATGGGAGAAAGAGCTGGATTACAAACTCATGAAAGAATTATGGGCGTTTACCGGCAATCGCATCTCGGTTCGTTTTGAATATGAATGGCGCCACGCAAAAACCAGTCAATGGTATCGCACCCACGGCAACGAGCACTGGGAATTTGACGATGATGGCCTTATGTGTCGGCGCGATATGAGCGCCAATGATGTTCCCATCAACAAGGAGGGTCGCCGTATTGGTCTTTAACTTGAGTATGATAGTCTATTGAATACATTGGTTTAGGAGAAACCTCATGGGCCTTTTACAAGACGGTGTTTGGCGCGATCAATGGTATGACACCAAATCAAACAAGGGAAAATTTGTCCGCAAGCAATCCAGCTTCCGAAACTGGGTGACCAAAAATGGCGCTGCAGGGCCAAGCGGCATTGGTGGGTTTCAGGCTGAAGCCGGGCGGTATCATCTTTATGTTTCTCATGCTTGCCCGTGGGCACACCGCACCATGATTTTTCGAGCCTTGAAAGGGTTGGAAGAGATGATCTCGATCTCGGTGGTCAACTGGTTCATGCGCGAAAATGGCTGGACGTTTGCCCCGGCAGAGGGCGTTATCCCCGACAGCATTAATCATGCGCAATACATGTATCAAGTCTATACGGCGGCTCAGTCTGATTATAGCGGTCGTGTGACTGTGCCTGTCCTGTGGGATAAACAACAAAACACCATTGTTTCCAACGAATCATCGGAAATTATCCGCATGTTTAACAGTGCCTTTGATGATGTTGGGGCCACGGTTGGAGATTATTATCCTGAGCATTTGCGCCCGGAAATTGATACGTTGAACGAGCGTATCTACGCTAATGTCAACAATGGCGTATACAAGGCTGGCTTCGCCACCACACAGGGTGCCTATGAGGAGGCGCTAACGCCTTTATTTGAAACCCTGGACATGCTGGACCAGCGGCTTGCAACATCGCGATATTTAACGGGTGCAAATATTACGGAGGCTGATTGGCGCTTGTTCACCACGCTTGTGCGCTTTGATGCGGTTTATGTCGGGCATTTTAAATGCAATCTGAAACGCATTGAGGATTTTCCCAACCTTTCGGGTTATGTGCGCGATCTTTATCAGCAACCGGGCGTGGCCGCGACGGTGCATATGGATCATATCAAGTCGCACTATTATGGTAGTCATGACATGATTAACCCCACAGGCATTGTGCCTTCTGGCCCCAGGCTCGATTTTGCCGCACCGCATAATCGTGCCGCCCTCTGATCTTGTTTCTAGGTAATACCCCCTAGGTATAAAAACGGATTCCCCCCCGTTGGGCGCACGGTATACTTCAACATCATCGCAAACCCGCCATGGTAAAATTACATGATGCGTTTTATGGCGCATCCATGCTGGAGGATTACATGACAAGCACTGCCCTTACCCTGTTCACCCCAAAACCCAAGCGGCGCAAATTACGGTTTTTACGCGTGGTATCAGCCGTGGTTATTGCCTCAACATTGGCCGTGGCCATGATGGCAGTGCCGCAATCAGTGCAAGCAAAAGATACTGTTGCCGCCGAGGTCAGCAATAATTCAGTTTACTACAAGAACATTGAAATTGATGGCGTATCAATTGCTTATCGTGAAGCTGGCAACCCGAAAAACCCAACAGTTCTCCTGTTGCACGGATTTCCCACCTCATCACAAATGTTTCGTAACCTGATCCCGGTCCTGGCAGAAAAATACCATGTTCTGGCCCCGGATTATCCTGGTTATGGTGCCAGCGAAATGCCGTCCCGCGAGGCGTTTGAATACAGCTTTGCCAATTTTGCCGCTATCGTGGAAGGCTTTGTTGATGCCAAGAATATTTCTTCCTACGCGCTCTATCTGATGGATTACGGTGCGCCGGTTGGCTATCGCCTGTTTGCTAAAAACCCTGAGCGCGTGACCGGCTTTATTATTCAGAACGGCAATGCCTATGAAGAAGGGCTGCGTGAGTTCTGGGATCCGATCAAGGCGTATTGGGGCGAACAGAGCGATAAAAACCGTGATGCACTGCGCGGGTTGCTCACCATCGACGCCACCAAATGGCAATATACCCACGGTGTCGGCAATGTTGAGAAAATCAGCCCGGATACCTGGCACACGGACCAGTATCTTCTGGACCGGATCGGCAATAAAGAGATTCAACTGGACATGTTTCTTAGCTATGCCAGCAATGTTGCTGAATACCCTGCATGGCAGGCCTTATTCAAAAAACACCAACCACCTGCACTAATTGTCTGGGGCAAAAACGACCATATCTTCCCCGCCGAAGGGGCGCATCCATACAAGCGTGACCTGGAGAACGTGGAGTTTCACTTGCTGGATACCGGGCATTTCGCTCTGGAAGAGTATGGTGATGAGATAAGCACTGAAATTCTTGATTTTCTGGATCGGGAAGTCACACAAAGTTGAGCCACCCTCTGGTATCCGGGTTCACCAGCACATTGAATGGCGAACCCGGACTGGAACTACGGAGATCATTATGGCCAGAGCCTTTGCAAAAATTGCCTTCACCCCCTCCGTTCGCAAGGAACAGGAACGGCTAGGCTCTGCTGACGCCTATGCCAAATTTTTATCGGCTGAGGCCGATGGCGGTGACCGGTTAAGCGAGGCAGAGAGCATGTTCATCGCCGCGCGCGACGGTTTCTATCAGGCCAGTGTTTCCGAGACTGGTTGGCCCTATGTTCAATTTCGCGGCGGACCGCGTGGGTTTGTAAAAATACTGGACGAGAATACCATTGCCTATGCAGACTTTCGCGGCAATCGCCAATATGTCAGCGTGGGTAATCTTGCAAAAAATAATCGTATCTCTCTGATCCTGATGGATTATCCCAACCGCCGCCGCTTAAAGGTCTGGGGTCGGGTAAAACTGGTAAATATTGAGGACGACCCTGAACTTCTCGCACAGCTACATGATGAAAGCTATCGGGCACGCCCCCAGCGCGCTGTTATCATTACAATAGATGCCTTTGACTGGAATTGTCCGCAACACATCCCACAACGCATGACAATGGAAGAGCTCGAAGAATGCTTATCATGAGGCACTTGAGTATCCACATTAGCACAATAAGTGGTCCAGAGGTCCGTATATATCTGCAGATGGATTGAAGACGAAGGCGTGACTTCAAAGACTCATCCAATGAAAAACTTCTTTTCGTTATTTCAAGGCCTTGCTAGAGGTTATCTATCTTGTGGTGATGATGGATATCCGCTACTTGACCGCGTTTTTCAAAACTTGCCTTGTCATACCAATGACCTGCACTGGCGGGTGGGGAGAAAATAATTGCGCTGGTCCCTCAAGACAAGAGAATGCACAACAACCCTGGACGAACCTTGCGGGCCTCGCTGGCATTTGTAGAACTGTGCGATATGAACCGTAATATGAACACTCTTGATTCCGCGCAAATTAAGAAACTCGTACCAGGGCAGTTACATTCACTAGCATGGCAACATTCAAGTGTAGTGGGACAGCACAGACACTTTGCCATAAGAGTGGCACTTTTTCTCTGATGGTCATTATTCTGACCCGTTCAAGAAAAGATAAAAACAAATTTACAATTGTGATTTTGGCGAATAAGAGCCGGTTGTATGTGCCATAAGCACTGCCTCCGCCATTGTTCGCCAAATGCTTTATGTAAGTAGTTGAATGTTACGCTTAAAGTTTACCCATCCAATCGCTTTTCATCGCGGATATTATAAAATCCTGATAAAGGGTTTACGGCAATGATACCGTCACCTTCCATGCCTGCATGCGCTGATTTCATAATCGCATCGACAATTTTGTCGGTTTCATCCTCCGGTGCGATGACGCGGATGCAAAAGTGTTGTTGCATCCAGCCACGTCTGAAATAGTTCTTGTGCTTCCCATAGCCTCTGACCCTAAAGATAGTGATACCCTGCACACCAATCTGTTGTAATTTTCGGCGCACCTGCTTTACGACCATTACATCTACAGTTGCAGTGATTTCATTATAAATCATGGCCTTTTCCTTTTTCACGATTGCCCCTAACCTATATTGACCATTGCATTATCGCGGAATTCATAGGGAGGCAGATCCAGATTGCGCGGCGCTGGGCCGCGCCGCACCCGTCCAGCAGTGTCATATATTGAGCCGTGACACGGGCAGAACCAGCCATTCCATGGCCCGCGATTTTGTGGGATTTTCTGGCCGATTGGTACGCAACCCAAATGGGTGCAAATACCAATGACAATCAACCATTCCTTGCGCTGCACCCGCTCAACATCAGTGGCGGGGTCGATCAATTTTGTGTTGTTGTCGTCAAGTTCTGCTTCGGCAATTTCTTTTGGTGTGCGATGGCAGATGAATACCGGTTTGCCATTCCACTTCACGGAAATACGTTGCCCGACTTCCATGCCGTCCAGGTCAACCTCAATCTTGCTGAGTGCCATGACATCGGCAGAAGGATTGAGGCTATCAATCAGGGGCCATGCGTACAGGCCCGTGCCGATGGCAGCAACGGAGCCTGTAGCAATATATAAAAAGTCACGCCTGCCAGATTTAGCAACCATATTATATTATTTGCCAAATTCTTTACGCAAATAGGCCAGCACGTTTTCGATGTCTTCATCACTCAGGTCCGTATTACCGCCTTTGGCAGGCATAGGCATGGCCGCACCAGGGCTTTCAAACCCGTTTGAGATGTGTCC
>JAJFFP010000056.1 GCA_021776595.1 Robiginitomaculum sp.
GTATTTCTTCGCCGCTATGGTTGCCAGGGTCCCCACCTTTCCACGAGCCCATATCATCCGCGCCCTCATTCATGGTGCAAAAATCGGCATAATCGCGCGGATGCTTCTCAATTAACGCAATCAGCCTGTCATCGTCAAACAAAGGGCTCTCGTGCACCTTGTGTTGCCACAAAACAGGACTTTTGCGAAAGTCCTGGCGATGTTGATCGGTCCAATCGGTAATATAGGACGATGTCATGGCCTAAACTCCTGCACAATTGCGCCAAACTGGGGCAATCACTTCAACGTGCAGGAAATTTTGCAAATTTCAGACCAGATTAGGTCATGACCTATTAATTTGATCCATTCTGCGCGCGTGAGTTTTGAGGTTGGACAGGAGAAAGGGCGCAGGAAATACCAATATTTTCAAGCCATTTTGACGTATTCAACATCACAAGACGTCGCGCCCTTATGGGTTTGACAGGAAAAGCCAATCTGCGGCGCAAATGCGTCTCGCATAGGGATAAACCTGTGCTTCACCGCATTTGCAGGCATCTTGACCTTCCCTGTCAAACAGAATTGTATAAAATTAATAGGTCCTGACCCTAAGGCGTTTTGCCGGTAATGCTGATGGCACCGGTTTCGGTCAACACCCAGTCAAGTCCCTGATCGCCGACATCAGTTGGCACTTTGGGGATTTGCTGGGAGGCATAGCCAATGCCAACGGCGCAAAGGTGCGGATTGGCAGCCCGCAGCGTCTTTAAGGTGCGATCGTAAAACCCGCCACCATAACCAAGGCGTCTGCCTTTTTTGTCAAATGCCAGAAGCGGTACCAGCACAATCTCCGGCACCATGGGCTTGGCCGTTGGCAAAGGTTCTTCAACATCAAACGGTCCGATATTCAACTCATCCCCAGGCGTCCAGGCGTGAAATTCCAGTGGTTTGTTATTTTCTGTCACCACGGGCAGGCAAAGCTGCACCCCACGGGATTTCAGCTTTTCCATCAGGGGGACCGGATCGATCTCGCTTTGAATGGGAATATAGCCCGAAATCACCAGACCCGGCTGGGTCAGCAACTCGGCGGGAAAACGTGCTGACAATTGCGTGCCAGAGCGCGGATAAAGCGATTGCAGCGTAACCCGTTTTCTTTTCATTCTGGCGCGAAGGTCGGATTTTTCGTTATGATTAAAAAAAGACATGGTTGGCGGCTCCACAAACACCGTTGGGGCGTAAATGCCCTGATGACCCAAAAGTTCAGGTGGGCGCAGCTTGAAAGAGACCACGATCTCAATCAGTGGCCGCTCCCTCAGGAGACGATACGGTCGCCGGGATCGTGCCCCTGACGTATGCCGCAGACACCGCCTGAACTTAACTTAGTGCAGATGAATAAAGATTTGCAGGGGTAAATGCAAAAAGAAACATGGATTTACTGTAAAACTTTTTTATTGGTCTGCGGTGGCCAGCGCTGAAACCAGTTTTTCGATGCGATCGGCGGCTTCATGCAGGGCACTGGCGGCATTGTCAGTGGCATCATGTTGATGCCGTTCACCTTCGGAGTGACTGTTTTTCAAAGCGGCAACTTGCGCTCTTAATTTTTCACATGTGCCCGTTTTCTCGCGTAATTCATCGGCCAGCACCAGAGCGGCCATTAAAAACAGACGCAAATCACCGATCTGGCCAACTTGCTCTGCCAGTTCCGTGACATGGCCATCGAACTGCCGGCCAAGGGCGGCAACGGCCTCTTCCTCGCCATCTTCACAGCCAACGGCAAAAGCGCGGCCATTAACATTTATGGAGACTTTTCCCATGATTATACCTCACCCAGTGCACTACGCACTTCGGTTATGGCAAGATCAAGCGCACTACCGGCTTCGCGCACCGCAACTTCCATGGCTTCAGCCCGTGCCTGGGCGGCGTCAAGTTCGGCGGCAAGGCGTGCACGATCTTCATCCACATCACCGGCATTGCGGGCGTCTTTCATCTTGTGCAACAGCGTCGTTGTTTTGCTATCCAGTGCATCCAGAGCCGCGCTCAGTCGTCTGGCCGCAGCCTCCAGCCCGGCATCGGTACTCACAGATTGCGAATCGTCTTCTTTTTTGACCATCATTTGCCTATTGTGACCCGTTTGCGCGCCCCTGCAAAGCCCCATGGCTTATATCGTATATAACATGATGCAATCAACTGGACGCGCATCAATAGGCGGGGTATAGCCCAAGTATATTTTAACCGGCGAAGAACGGTCTTTGCACACGCTCAGTTTTGGGAGAATTTTTATGGCAGTACGGGTGGCGATTAACGGATTTGGCCGTATCGGCAGACTGGTGTTACGCTCTATTATTGAACATGGCCGCACCGATATTGAGGTGGTGGCCATCAATGATCTGGGCCCGGTAAAAACCAATGCGCATTTGCTGAAATATGATTCAGTGCATGGCCGTCTTAACGCCGAGGTTTCCACCACAGATGATGCCATGATTGTTAATGGCAACACCATTCGCGTTACCGCCGAGCGTGATCCGGCCAAACTGCCCTGGAAAGAGCTGGGCGTGGATATTGCGCTGGAATGCACCGGGTTTTTCCTCTCAAAGGAGCTGGCGGGCAAGCACCTGCAAGCCGGGGCCAAACGTGTGCTGCTTTCAGCGCCCGGCAAGGATGCGGACAAGACTATTGTGTTTGGGGTCAATCACAATGTGTTATCGGCTGATGACCTGATTGTTTCCAATGCATCCTGCACCACCAATTGCCTCTCGCCCGTGGCTCAGGTGCTCAATAATGCGGTCGGGATCAAGCGCGGTTATATGACCACCATTCATGCCTATACCGGCGATCAGCCAACCCTTGACCGTTTGCATTCAGATCTTTATCGCGCCCGCGCCGCCGCGCTTTCCATGATCCCTACCTCAACCGGGGCCGCCAAGGCCGTGGGCCTGGTCCTGCCGGAACTGGCGGGCAAGCTGGATGGCTGTTCCATCCGGGTGCCGACCCCTAATGTCTCGTGTGTGGACCTGACTTTTGATGCGGGCAAAAAGACCAGCGTTGAAGACGTTAACGCCGCGATTATGGCCGCCGCCGATGGGCCGTTAAACGGCGTTTTGGGGTATTCGGACGAGCCATTGGTTTCCATTGATTACAACCACATTGCCAATTCATCGACCTTTGCCTTGCCACAAACGCAAGTGGTGGATGAAACGCTTGTGCGCATTCTTACATGGTATGACAATGAATGGGGCTTTGCTACACGCATGTCCGATACCGCCATCGCCATGGCGGCCTATATCTAGAAATCGCGGGTTTTCGGAGGCTTGCCAATGGCTTTTCGCACGCTGGATGATGCCGATGTGAAGGGCCGCAAGGTTCTGGTGCGTGTGGATTTTAATGTGCCGATGAATGATGGCAAGGTGCAGGATGATACCCGCCTGCGTGCGGCGTTGCCCACCATTCTCAATTTGCAAAAGCGCGGCGCAAAAGTCATTCTGCTTTCGCATTTTGGTCGCCCCAAAGGAGAGCGCCTGCCCGAAATGAGCCTTGCCCCGGTGGCGCCGGTTTTGGGCAAACTGCTTGATACTAAAGTAGGCTTTGCGGATGATTGCATCGGGCCGAAGGCGCAACAGGCGGTCGATAAAATGATGCCCGGCGATGTATTATTGCTGGAAAACACCCGTTTTCACAAAGGCGAGACCAATAATGATCCGGCGCTGGCGCGGGCCATGGCCGATCTTGGCGATGTGTTTGTGCTGGATGCGTTTTCCGTATCGCACCGTGCCCATGCGTCCACCACGGGTATCACGCAGTTTTTGCCTGCCTTTGCCGGGTTGGCCATGCAGTATGAGCTGGAGCATTTGCAGGCAGCACTGGGTCATCCGCGCCGCCCGGTGCTGGCGGTGGTTGGCGGTGCCAAGGTGTCCAGCAAAATTGATCTTCTTCAAAACCTGGTTGCCAAGGTGGATATGCTTTGCGTTGGCGGTGGCATGGCCAATACGTTTTTGTTTGCCCAAGGGCATAAGGTAGGGGCCAGCTTGTGTGAAAAAGCCCTGGCGCCTACTGCACGTAAAATCATGGTGGCCGCCAAAACCGCTGGGTGTGAAGTTCTATTGCCCGCTGATGTGGTGGTCGCCCAAAAGTTTGAGGCCAATGCCGCCCATCAGACGGTGGGGCTGGATGCGGTTGGTGACCAGGACATGATCCTGGATGCGGGACCAAAAACCGTTTCGGCCCTGAAAGCCGCTATGGACCGGGCCTGCACGGTGATCTGGAACGGGCCGCTGGGCGCATTTGAACTAACGCCCTTTGATGCGGCCACCAATGCGGCGGCGCTTTATTGCGCACAATTGACCCGTGAAGGCCGCCTGATCAGCGTGGCCGGCGGCGGTGATACGATCTCGGCGCTGGCCAAAGCCGGGGCGGCAGACGGATTTAGCTTTATTTCCACTGCCGGGGGTGCTTTTCTGGAATGGATGGAAGGCAAGGCCCTGCCGGGGGTGGAAATTTTGAAAACGAATGTAAACCAATGAAATGGGGACTATGATGAAACAGGATGAGCTTTGCGCAACCGCGGCGGCCATGGTTAAAAAAGGCAAGGGAATATTGGCGGCGGACGAAAGCACCGGCACCATCAAAAAACGCTTTGACACCATTGGTGTGCAATCGACGCCAGACATCCGCCGGGACTGGCGCGAAATGCTGTTTCGCACCGAACCGGCAATGAGCGATTATATCTCTGGCGTCATCCTTTATGATGAAACCCTGCGTCAGAGCGCCGTGGATGGAATGCCGCTGGTCGAGTTGATCCGCAACACCGGGGCCATTCCTGGCATCAAGGTGGATATGGGCGCGCAGGACATGGCCGGTTTTGCCGGTGAGAAAATCACTGCCGGGCTTGATGGACTGCGTAATCGCATGAAAGAATATTACGATCTGGGTGCGCGCTTTGCCAAATGGCGCGCGGTGATTGAAATTGACGCCAGTCGCCCGTCGGCGGTCTGTGTTGCCGCCAATTGTCATGCTTTGGCAAGATATGCGGCGATTTGTCAGGAAGCGGGTATTGTCCCCATTGTCGAGCCTGAAGTGCTGATGGATGGCGCCCATGATCTGGCGCGTTGTGCCGAGGTTACTGAATGGGTGTTAAAGCACCTTTATATGGAACTTTTCATGCACAAGGTGATGCTGGAAGGCACCGTATTGAAACCCAATATGTGTATATCGGGTAAAAAATGCGCCAACCGCGCCGGTGTGGAAGAGGTGGCAGAAGCCACGATAAAATGTCTTAAATCTACGGTTCCTGCTGCGGTTCCCGGCATAGCCTTTCTCTCTGGCGGGCAATCGGATATAGAGGCAACCGCGCACCTCAACGCCATGAATGCCTGCAATAACCTGCCCTGGAACCTGACCTTTTCTTATGGCCGCGCCTTGCAGGCGGCCCCCTTGAAAGCCTGGGGCGGCAAGGCAGAGAACCATGATGCAGGGCAAGCCGCCTTTAATCACCGTGCCAAAATGAATGGCCTGGCGACAATGGGTAAATGGAATGAAAGCATGGAAGGGTAAGATATGACACATGGTATAAAAATAATGCTCGTTATGTTGTTGGGCCTGGCTCTGATGAGCGTGTCCATATCTGCATCGGCCCATGAAAAAGAAGGTGCGGGCGCGCACAAGACTATGGCCTCCACAAACATTGACCCTAAAGAGGTCGCCACCATAGAAGATGCTGTGAATGCAGTTTATGCGGTCATTTCCGGACCGGCAGGGCCGCGCGACTGGGTGAAAATGCGCGCCCTTTTTGTGCCAGGTGGCCGCCTCGCAGTGCGCAATCCAGGTGCCGATGATGGCATTGCCCACATGACGCTTGAAGATTATGAAAACCTTGTCGGGCCACAATTTCTCAAAACCGGGTTTTTTGAACGCAGCATCCATAATGAAGTTGTGCGCTTTGGCGACATTGCCCATGTGTTCAGCACCTATGAATCCCGCCATGCCGCCGACGATGAAAAGCCCTTTGCGCGCGGGGTCAATTCCATGCAGCTTCTTCACCATGATGGCCGCTGGTGGCTGGTCAGTATTTACTGGCAGGCCGAGAGCGAGGATGCCCCCATCCCGGCAGCGTTTTTGCCATAAAATTATTTAGGTTTGCGTTCTTCATCCTTCGAGACGATTGCTACGTAAACCCTCAGAGCCTGCCCCGGACCTGATCCGGGGATGAGGTTAGAACCTATTTACCACAACCTCATGCTGAGGTGAGAGCCACAGGCGAACCTCGAAGCATGGAGGGCGACGAAGTGAGGTGTTTGTGATTTTGAATGAGGTTATCCCGTGCATAGACTGACAAGGGACACCCACTACCCCTTAATGACCCTCACACTGACCCTGAAAACCCCCTCAAGTGACCCCATAGCGCCCTTTTATGGACCCATAAATCAGGCTTATTACCCCTGAATGACCCTGTGTTTTTTGGGGGTTACCCGTCATTATCCCCACCCATGTAAAGCAAGCTATAATGGGGAAGTTTGGCAAAGGAGTCTGATCTAAGCGTCCCGGTCATGGGCCAGTTTGCCGGCCACCCAGGTTTGGCGCACCACACGGTCATCGGCCAGGATCATGAGGGCAAAGAGCATTTGTTCAAAGGTGTTGGCGTGTCCCAGACGGCGTTTTAGCAATGGCGTGGCGGCCAGGTCCAGCACCACAAAGTCAGCTTCATTGCCGGGGATGAAATTGCCAACATGACGGTCAATGTGCAGCGCCCGCGCGCCGCCCAGCGTTGCCAGATAAAAAGCATCATAGGGAGAGAGGCTGTGCCCACGCAATTGCGCCACTTTATAGGCTTCGCTCATGGTCGCAAACGGGCTTAGCGAAGTGCCGGCGCCAACATCAGAGCCCAGACCCAGCGTGATGCCGGCCTCTTGTGTGGCGGCCAGATCAAAAAGACCGCTGCCCAGAAATAAATTGGATGTCGGGCAATGGGCCAGCGCGGCTTTGGCACTGGCGAGCGCAGTGCGTTCATCCTCGCTCAAGTGCACCCCGTGGGCAAAAACAGATCGATTGGTGAGCAAACCGGCGCATTTATAAACGTCAAGATAGTCACAGGCCTTGGGGAAAAGTTCAGTAGCGCGGGCGATTTCATCTGTATTTTCGCAAAGGTGGGTATGTAGTAAAACGCCCGGAAATTCGTGCAATAAACGCCCTGCCAGTTCAAGCTGTTCTTCGGTTGAGGTCAGCGCAAAACGAGGCGTTACCGCATAACCAAGACGCCCCTTGCCATGCCATTTTTTAATCAGCGCCTTGCTGTGCGCATAGCTGGAGGCAGCGGTATCCAGCAAATCGTCGGGGGCATGGACATCCATCATGACCTTGCCTGAAATCAGGCGCAGATTACGCTTTAGTGCCTCGTTAAAAAGCGCATCGACGGTGTGGGCATGGGAGGTGGCAAAGACCAGTGCGGACGTGGTGCCATTACGTAATAATTCGTCCAGAAAAAACGCGGCGGTGTCGCGGGCGCGAGCAGGAAAGCGCGTAAGGCCAATTTCGGCCGGAAAGGCATAATGATCCAGCCAGTCGAGCAAATGCTTGCCATAGCTGGCGATCATGTCCACTTGCGGGAAATGCACATGGGCATCAACAAACCCCGGCATGATCAGGGCATCGGGCACGTGCTGAACCTTGATGTGGCGGGTCAGGTCGGCCATTTCTTCGGGCGTGCCAAGGGCGGCGATACGGCCATCCTCAACCACCAGAACGCCATCGTCATAGGCCATTATGGTGCCCGGCGCGCCCGTATGAGCCGGATCGTCGTTAAAGTGTAAAATTTTGCTGCGAAAGGCGATTCTGCTCATGGGGAAAGCTCCACCGTGAGCGGAGGTGAAAGGCGCACCTCGTCGCAATTATCATCATTTGAACCTTTAGGGCCAAGCCGGTCAATGACCAAAAAGTCGCTGACCGCCTCAAGTGCCAACAAATAATGATGCCATACCCCGGCATGGTAGTTCACCCCTTGCGCCGGGCTGGCCGTAAAGGCGCAGATTTTGGCGGGGTCAAGATCACCTTTGGGCGCGACCACCACCAGAAACGGGCGGTTGGACAGAGGGTAAAATGCCTGACTGGAAAGGGGATGGCGCTCCATCAGCTCAATTCTGATCGGGGTGGACAAGGGCCTGGCGCGAAAAATGCTGATTCCGGCGCGTCCGCGCTGATTGGTCAGGTTTAACACTGCGCCTGTATCAAAGCGCAAGGTGTGACCATGGTTGATGGTGGCAGGGTGGTTATGCCGCTCCAGCACATCGCCAAAGGGCGCAAAGGCGCTGGTGGTCAATGGCCGTGAGATGAGCGGACTTTGGCTCATTTTATCGACTGCGCCCATTGGCCGATCAGGGCACGTTCTTTCTCGGTCATGCCGGTTTCATTGCCAAGGGGCATGATTTTGGCGATCACCACCTGATCGTAAATGCGCGCCGCATTGGCGGTAATATCGGCCTTGCTGGTAAGGACAAGTCCTGCTGGCGGGGCATCAAATCCGTCATAGGCGGGGCTTTGTGCATGGCACATGGTGCAGTGATTTTCGATTAAGGTATTGATTTGCGAAAATGTAACCTCATTTTTGGTGGATGCGCTGGAAAAGCCGCGTTGGCTGAACGCAGCAAAAAGCATGGTCGCAATAAACACCGCAGTGCCAGCAACAAGGTAGCCATACCGCACCTCATCCTTGTGGCGAAGGTTGAAAAAGTGACGGATCAGCATGGCGCAAATGGAAAATCCGGCCAGCAATGCCCAGTTATAGGGATTGCCAAAGAGTAGCGGGTAATGATTGCTAAACATAATCAGAACGACCGGCAAGGTCATGTAATTGTTATGTAAACTGCGCTGCTTTGCCGCCTTCCCCAGAGCCGGGTCCGGCGCATGGCCTGCCAGCATGGCGGCAACGACTTTGCGCTGGTTGGGAATGATGATGAAGAACACATTGGCGGCCATGGCGGTGCCAACAATGGCACCCATGTGCATTACTGCGCCGCGCCCGGAGAAAACAAGGTTCAGCCCATAGGCAAAGCCGATGAGCACCAAAAACCAGATCGCGCCAAGCAAAGCATTGCTTTTTCGCAAGGGCGATTTGCACAGGCCATCATAGACCAGCCAGCCCGCCGCCAGCACCCCAAGCCCAAGACCGGTGGCTTGCAGATTACTGATATCCAGTTTTGAACGATCAATCAGATAAAGGTCCGCCGACCAGTAATACATCAACGCCAGCAGCGCGAAGCCGGAAAGCCATGTGGTATAGGCCTCCCATTTGAACCAGTGCAGATCGTCCGGCATATGATCCGGGGCCACCAGATATTTTTTCTTGTGGTAAAACCCGCCCCCATGCACCGCCCAGAGCGCACCAGAAACGCCTTTTTCCTTTTCGCCCTTTTCCGGGCGCAGGGAATTGTCCAGCCAGATGAAATAAAAGCTGGAGCCTATCCAGGCAATGCCAGCGATGACGTGCAGCCAGCGGATTGCCATATTCAACCAAGGGGTAATGTCCAGGTCCATAAGGTTAGTCCGTTTCTATCAGGGTCAGAAGCTGCGCCGCCACAGAAATGGCAATGGCTTTTGGGGCTTTGCCAGGCACCTCAGCAAGTCCGATCGGGCAGGTCACACGGTCTATTGCGGGTTGTATAATGCCATCTTTTTGAAGGCGTCGGGCAAAGCGGGCGCGTTTGGTTTTAGAGCCAATCAGTCCGCAAAAGCCAAAATCGTGACGTTGTAAAATCGCGCTAATGAGTTTGTAATCCAGATTATGATCGTGGGTCATGACCAAAAAGAAGGCGTTCTTTGGGGCTGATTTGATGACTTGAAGCGGGTCGTCACAGGGGTTTATGGTAACGCCATGTGGCACAGCATGGGCGAAACTTTCCGGGCGCATGTCCACCCAGAAAATTGCGAATGGCAGATCATCCAAAACCTGCACCAGCGCCTTGCCCACATGCCCGGCACCAAAAAGATAAAGCGGTGCAAGCGCCGGAGTGTGCTCAATGAGGCGCGCCCGTATGCTATCAGGATTGCCGCTCAGACGTTCATACGTCAGTGCCACCTGCCCGCCGCAACATTGCCCAAGATCAGGGCCCAGTATCATGGTTTCGCCTAGTGTTTCCGGGCCGTGCGCTAATATTTCCCGCGCCCGCGCCGCCGCATCGTATTCCAGTTTGCCGCCGCCAATCGTGCCATATTGGCGTGTGCATGTGATCAGCATTTGCGTCCCGGCCGCGCGCGGTGCCGAGCCTTTCACCGAGGCCAGAGAAACCATAACCGCGCCTTCACAGGTGGTAAGTTCTTTAAGCGCGATGGTGTGCCAGGCGCTCATGGTTTAGCACCATTTTGCAGGGCAGTAATGGCGCGCAAGATCGCCTCAGGCGTTGCGGGCGCGTGTAAATCTGGAAGGGTTTTATAATCACCCACACTGGCCACCGCATCGGTAATGGCACTAAACACGGAAATGGCCAGCATGAGGGGTGGCTCACCAACCGCCTTGGATTTGTGGATGGTATCTTTGATGTTCTCGCCGCGTTCATAAAGGGCGACGTTGAATGTTTTTGGGCGATCCGCACAGGCCGGAATTTTATAGGTCGAAGGCGCGTGGGTGCGTAAAATACCCTGATCATCAAACACCAGCTCTTCGGTGGTCAGCCAGCCCGCGCCCTGCACAAACCCGCCTTCAATCTGCCCAAGATCAATGGCCGGGTTAATGGAATGGCCTACATCATGCAAAATATCTACGCGCAAAATCTTGCTCTCCCCGGTAAGAATATCGATCTCTACTTCGCTGATGGCGGCACCATAGGCATAATAATAAAACGGGTTTCCGGTGTGACTGGCACGGTCATAATGAATATCCGGCGTAGCGTAAAACCCGGTTGACGAAAGTGAAATACGGGCCACATACGCCGCTTTGACCAGTTCTGAAAACGCCCATTTCTTGCTGCCAGCCTGAACATGACTGTTTTCAAAAATAACCGCACCTATGGCGCACCCGGCTTCCTTGGCCGCAAACCGGGCAAGGCGCATCTTGATCGTGTGGGCCGCCTTTTGCGCCGCCATGCCGTTAAGGTCGGTGCCAGATGAAGCGGCGGTGGCCGAAGTGTTGGGCACCTTGGCGGTATCGGTGGCGGTGATTTTAATAGCGGATTGGTCGATCTGAAATTCTTTGGCGACAATTTGCGCGATTTTAGTGTTCAGCCCTTGCCCCATTTCAGTGCCGCCATGGTTCAGATGTACACTGCCGTCTGCATAGACATGCATCAGCGCCCCGGCCTGATTAAGAAATGTGGTGGTAAAGGAAATGCCAAACTTTACCGGGGTGAGCGCAATACCGCGTCGCATATAACCGGCATTGGCATTATATTCACCAATGGCTTTACGGCGCGTGGTATACTGCGCGCTTGTGGCCAATTCATCAATAATTTCAGGGGCAATATTATCGCTCACCCGTTGTCCATACGGGGTAATATCGCGCCCCGCAGCATTATAGAGATTGGCTTTTCGTACCATTATCGGGTCTTTGCCCAGATAAAGCGCTATGGCGTCCATCACCCGTTCAATGGCGATCATGCCTTGCGGCCCGCCAAAACCGCGAAACGCAGTGTTGGAAACGGTGTTGGTGCGGAACCGGCGTGATCGTATGTCGGCATTATTCAAAAAATAGGCGTTGTCAGCGTGGAACATTGCCCGGTCATTGATGGCGGCGGAAAGGTCCATGGAACAGCCGCAACGTGAAGCCAGGTCAAGTGATATGCCACTAAGGCGACCCGTATCATCAAACCCGGCCTTATAATCAATTTCAAAATCATGGCGCTTGCCGGTCATCAGCATGTCATCATCGCGATCCAGCACCATTCGTGCTGGCCGACCGGTCTTATGGGTAACAAGCGCAGTCAGGGCGGCTATCAGGGCGGCTTGGGTTTCCTTGCCGCCAAAGCCGCCGCCCATGCGCCGCACCTGCACCTGAATATCATGGCTGGGCCGACCCAGAAGCAGGGCAATCAGATGCTGAACTTCGCTGGGGTGCTGTGTAGAGGAGGCAATGCGCAGATCCCCGTCTTCACCGGGAACGCACTCAGCCGCCTGACTTTCCAGATAAAAATGGTCCTGCCCGCCAACTTTTAAATGCCCTTCAATAAGATGCGATGCGGTGCGCAAGGCCGCCTCGGCAGCACCCATAGACATGGTTTGCTCCGGCTCAAGATCGGCATTGGCGGCGCGAGCCTGCGTTATGGTGGTGATGGCTGGCAAGTCCTTATATTCGATTTTGGCCAGCGTTGCTGCATGGCGCGCTGCCGCCAGACTGCTCGCGGCTACGGTAAAGATCACCTGCCCGGCATAGACCACTTTGCCCTCGGCAAATACCGGATCATCGCCGGTGCCGGTGGGGCTGACATCATTACGGCCAGGAATGTCTTTGGCCGTTAGCACACACACCACCCCCGGTGCACTGCGAACGGCATCCAAATTCATATATTTCAGGCGCGCATGGGCGCGGGTGGAAAGACCGGGTTGAAGATGAAGCAGGTCCGGCAGGCAGGGCATGTCGTCAATATATACGGCTTCGCCGGTAACATGTTTACGGGCGCTTTCATGGGGAATATCTTGCAAATTACCCATGTTGCACCTCTTTGGCCAAATAAGGCGCATCTTGCCCCAGATAAAACTTTAACAGGAGATTTTGTGCCGCCTGCTGGCGATAATCCGCACTGGCACGCATATCGCTCATGGGGGTGAAATCATCGCCCAGTGCTTTCATGGCGGCACGGATATTGGCCTCGTTCCAGTCCTTGCCCAACAGGGCAGCCTCGGCGGCCTTGGCACGTGCTGGAATGGCGGCCATACCGCCAAAGGCAATGCGTATGTTGGTGATTTGGTTGTTATCGAGGCGCGCATAAAACGCGCCGCACAGCGCCGAAATGTCTTGATCAAAACGCTTGGAAATTTTGTAAAGCGCAAAGCGGGCGGCAGGGTCTGGCTTTGGCACTATAACGGCCTCAATGAATTCGCCTTTCTGGCGATCCTGCTTGCCGTATTCAATAAAAAAATCTTCCAGGGCCAGCCGCCGGGTGGCGTCGCCTTTACGCAAAAGCAGTTCAGATCCAAGGGCAATCAGTGGTGGTGGCATGTCGCCAATGGGTGAGCCATTGGCAATATTACCGCCAATGGTGCCGGTGTTTCTGATCTGGGTGGAGCCAAGGCGCCGCACTATTTCACCCAAGGCCGGGTGCAGATCGAAAAGCGCCTCATGCACCTCGTGATAGCTGGCTCCGGCACTAATATGCAAACCATCCTGGCGCTGAATAATCTCCTTAAATCCGTTGAGCTGGCCAATATCGATCAGCGTCTCAAGAACGGCATTTTTTTTCGTGACCCACAAGCCAATATCGGTCCCTCCGGCTAGAATAATGGCATCAGGGTATTGCAGATAAAGGGTAGCCATTTCGTCCAGATTTTGTGGCGCAAAATATCTTTTTATCGTATTGGTCAGGGGGTCAGTCATGCAAAGCGCCAACATTTTGCGCTCCTGCCTTGGGGCCAGCAAAGTCTCCTCGATGGTCGGGTAGTCTCGCATCGCCTTGGCCGCGCGGATAATGGGCGCATAACCGGTGCAGCGGCATAAATTGCCCGCCAACGTATCATTTAGGGTTGCATCGTCCAGCGCCCCATTATTGCGATAATGGGCATAGAGACTCATCACAAAGCCCGGCGTGCAAAATCCGCATTGCGAGCCATGATGCTCGACCAGTGCTTTTTGCACCGGATGCAGCGCGCCATTTCTGGCCAAGCCCTCAACGGTGATGATGGCCTTGCCATCGAGCATCGGTAAAAAAGCAATGCAGGCATTAATGGCATACCAATGGGGAGCGCGCGACGAATCGCCCACAACGATGGTGCAGGCCCCGCAATCACCCTCGGCGCAACCTTCTTTGGTGCCGGTCAGAACGCATTCGCGCCGTAGCCAGTTCAGCAGAGTCAGGGTCGGATCGGGATTACGAACCTCAACCGGCTTGCCATTAAGTGTAAATGAAATCGTATCGCGCATTATGGGTTCAGGACCTAACTGCCACGATAGGTGGAATAACCAAAAGGCGACACCAGAAGCGGCACATGATAATGCGTATCCATTTCCGCCAATCCAAATTCAATCGCCACCACATCCAGAAATGGTGGTTCTGGTAATATCACGCCCTTGGTGCGATAATATTCCGCCACACCAAATTCCAGCCGGTAAAGACCGGGGCGCAGGTCATCGGGAGCGATCAGTGGTTCATCACAGCGCCCATCGGCATTGGTGCGGGTTTGCACCAGCACATTGCCGCCTTCAAACAATAGACGCACCGCCATGTTCGCGGCGGGGCAGCCCTGGGCGGTATCCAATACATGTGTGGTTAATCCAGCCATTGTCTCTCTTTGTTTGTAAAACCATGGCATTGTCATGGCCAGTTAAAATCGCTAATTGGTTAGGGCTCAAACCAATTGAATGAGTTTTAACCCTAGTGTTGCCAAATTGACCAAAAAGACAAGTTTGTTTTCTTCTCTTTTGGAATTAGAGAGCTAAAATGACACAAAAGGCCTATCCGCGCGATATGATTGGCTATGGCCAAAACCCACCTCATGCGAATTGGCCTGGCGGGGCGCATATCGCCATTCAAATTGTGCTCAATTACGAAGAAGGCAGTGAGAACGCGGTGTTGCACGGTGATGCCGGGGCCGAAACCTTCCTGTCTGAAATCATCGGGGCGGCACCGGTGCCAAATGCCCGTCATATGAGCATGGAAAGCCTTTATGAATACGGTAGTCGCGCCGGGGTCTGGCGTTTGCTGAATTTGTTTTCGCGCAAGAATGTGCCGGTAACGGTATTTGCGGTAGCCATGGCCTTGGCACGTAACCCGGCAGTGTGCGAGGCGCTGCTAAAATCCGGTCATGAAATTGCCAGCCACGGCCTGCGCTGGATCAATTACCAGGATGTGCCGATAGAAGTGGAGCGCGCGCATATGGCCGAGGCGATGGACATTCTTACCCGCCTGACCGGTGAACGCCCGCTTGGGTGGTATACCGGCCGCACCAGCTCCAATACCCGCAAGCTGGCGGCCCAATATGGTGGATTTTTATATGATGCAGATGATTATTCCGACGATCTGCCATTTTGGTCAACGCAAGTTGAAGGGCCGCATCTGGTCGTGCCCTACACGCTGGATGTGAACGATATGCGCTTTTGTGCGCCGCAAGGGTTTAACACTGGGGATCAGTTTTTCACCTATCTGAAAGACACTTTTGATACGCTGTATGCCGAGGGTAAAACCCGCCCCAAAATGATGTCGATTGGTACCCATTGCCGCATTGCGGGCAAGCCGGGACGCATGGCAGCGCTGGAGCGGTTTATTGATTATGCGCAAAGCCATGAAGGCGTCTGGTTTGCAAGGCGCGTGGATATTGCCCGGCACTGGCATGAGCACCACCCCTTTGACGGCGGTGCGTAATGGCCCTGAATCCTGACCCGGCAAAAATGGATGAGGCCGCCTTTGTGAAGGCCTATGGCGGCATTTATGAACACTCGCCATGGATTGCCAAAATGCTATGGCAAAGCCTTGATGGCAAATTACCCAATAGCGCCCTTAAACTATCTTTGCTTATGGCGGGGGTGTTGGAAAAGGCAGACGATGCCGCCAAGCTGGCGCTTCTTCGCGCGCACCCGGATCTGGCGGGCAAGGCCGCCATTGCCGGCAAGCTGACGCAATCTTCACATAACGAGCAGGCAGGTGCCGGCCTTGATGCCTGCACTAAAGAAGAGTTCGCCCGCTTTGAGACCTTAAACGCAGCCTATAAGGAAAAATTTGGTTTTCCCTTCATTGTCGCGGTAAAGGGGTTAACCCGTCATGATATTCTGGACCAGTTTGACAGGCGGCTGAACCATAAATGTGATGAAGAATTTCAAACAGCGCTCAATGAAGTAAGCAAGATCGCCCGCCTGCGCCTTGCCGCTATGGAAGGCTGACGATAAGAGAGATGAAGCTGCTTCCCTCATCCTGAGCTTGTCGAAGGATGAGGACCTATAAACACTGGACAAGGCCGCACTCTAATGAGCTCCGAATTTGCCAAAGAAAACATTGATCTGGCGCAACCGCGTCTTGGCTCAAAGGTGGTTTTTGCTTCGGATGATTTTTTTGCAGACAAAGCCCGTCTTATCTGTCCCGATGACCCCGCCTTTATCGAAGGCAAGTATGATGAAAACGGCAAATGGATGGATGGCTGGGAAAGTCGGCGCAAGCGCACTCCCGGTCATGACACCTGTATTATCCATCTTGGCAGGCCAGGCCTGATCCGTGGCTTTTTGATCGATACGGCGCACTTTACCGGTAATTTTCCACCCTTTGCCTCTATCGATGCCTGCCAGAGTATTCAGAAAATTCCCAATGAAAGTGCCTGGTGTGAAATCGTGCCAAAAATGGCGCTGAAAGGTGATGCACAGCATTATGTAAAGGTGGCAGAAAACCAGCCCTTTACTCATGTGCGACTACATATCTACCCCGATGGCGGGGTGGCGCGATTGCGCGTTTATGGTCGAATACAAAAAGACTGGGCGACGGTATCAAAAGATGCACAAATCAATCTGGCTGCACTGGAAGAGGGTGCCCGGCCCCTTGGTTGTAATGATGCGCATTTTGGCACACCTGAAAACATGCTGGCACCTTCCAAAGGCATCAATATGGGTGATGGCTGGGAGACGCGCCGCCGGCGCGAGCCGGGCCATGACTGGGCGGTGATAGCCCTGGCGCGTCCAGGGGTGATTGAAAAGGTCGTGATCGATACGGCCTATTTTAAGGGCAATTACCCGGACCGGGCATCTTTGCAGGCTGCCCAGATCAGTGGTAAAACCGATGCGGAAATTTTGGCCGAAGCCGCAGACTGGCCGGTATTGCTGCCAGAGCAAAAACTTTCCGCCGACCGGGTGCACGAATATACCAATGCGATTGCAGACATTGGTCCGGTCAGTCATGTGCGCCTGAACATCATCCCCGATGGCGGCGTTAGCCGCCTGCGCCTTATGGGAAAGCCGCAGTAGCACGAGCTGGCCTTTACAAGCGGTATTTTGCAGCGCATAGGCAAATCATGGCGCCCCCGTTGAGCGCGCTAATCTGCACATATATGGAAATAACTTCATGGCGATCATGAGCAAGAACCCGTTTCGCAATCTCAAAGGCGATATTTTTGGTGGACTAACCGCCGCCGTAATCGCCTTGCCATTGGCTTTGGCATTTGGTGTGGCTTCCGGGCTTGGTCCGGCTGCCGGGCTTTACGGGGCCATCGCCACCGGCTTTTTTGCCGCCCTCTTTGGCGGCACACCAACGCAGGTTTCCGGTCCAACCGGTCCGATGACAGTGGTGATGGGGGCCATTGTCGCCAGCCATGCCGGCACACTGCCCGAAGCCTTTGCCATCGTCATGCTGGGCGGAGCCTTGCAAATCCTGTTTGGCTTTGCCCGTGTCGGGCACTATGTGCGCTACACACCCTATTCCGTGGTCTCCGGCTTTATGACGGGCATTGGGCTTATCATTATTATCATACAAATCCTGCCCTTTTTTGGCTTGCCGTCAGCGCCGGGCGGCCCGCTGGGCACCATACGAGCGCTGGCTATGCTGGATCCGCGCACTATCGGATTTAATGCCCCGGCACTGGCCACCATTTCTTTGGTAGTCATTATCGGCTGGCCGCAAAGTTTGCGCCGCTTTATTCCATCGCCTCTGGCGGCCTTGCTTATCGGCACGTTAATGGGCGTATTTGTTTTACAGGGAGCGCCTACCATCGGTGCCATTCCTGCCGGACTGCCCAAAATACATATCCCGGTTTTCAACCTTTCAGATATGGGCGGCATGATCCAGGCCGGGTTTATTCTTGCACTGCTAGGCTCTATCGATAGCCTGCTGACCTCGCTGGTGTCTGATTCCATCACCCGCACTGCCCACGATTCCAATCAGGAACTGATCGGTCAGGGCATTGGCAATATGGTTGCCGGTCTTTTTGGCGGACTGCCCGGCGCCGGGGCAACCATGCGCACCGTTATCAATGTTCGCGCAGGTGGCCGCACACCACTTTCCGGTGCCATTCATGCGGCTGTTCTGCTGGCCCTGGCTCTGGGGCTTGGACCATTGACGGCGCAAATTCCGCTGGCCGTGCTGGCCGGTATTTTGATGAAAGTGGGCTGGGATATTATTGACTGGGGTTATCTGAAACACATTCATATGGTCCCAAAAGATAAAGCCGTGGTGATGATCGTCACTTTCATCATTACGGTTTTTGTTGACCTGATCACCGCCGTTGCCGTGGGCATTATTCTGGCCGCATTCGTTAATGCGCGGGCTTTGGGCGAGGAGCAACTCAAGGGTATCCATCACCATAGTGGTGAGGACGAGGGTGATCTTTCTCTAACAGAAGAGGAACGTGAATTACTGCGCAAGGCTAAAGGCCGGGTAATTTTGACCCGTTTGCGCGGTGCGTTTTCCTATGCTTCAGCGCGAGAGCTTGGGCGCCGGGTCAGCCAGCAAATTCTGGGCCGAATGATCGATATTTATGACTTTTCAGAAGCCGGGTATATCGATCCCAGTGCGGCTATGGCACTGGATGACCTGTTCAAACAGGCACGGTCAGGCAATCAAACCATCCTGATTACCGGATTAAGTGGTAAGGCCAAAGACACCCTGGAGGGTTTTGGTGTTCTGGATCTGGTCGAGCAAAAACATCGTTTCAAAACCCGTAAAGAAGCCATCCTTGCGGCGCTTGATATGGTGGCCGACAGTAAGGAAGGTTAATCCTCCAGGCTTTCCATCACTGCTTCAGAAATGTCGAAATTGGCATAGACGTTCTGCACATCGTCTGAGTCTTCCAGCGCGTCCAGCATTTTTAGAAGGGTGCCGGCCTTGTCGGCACCGACATCGATGGTGTTTTGCGGCTTCCAGATCATGTTGGCAGACGCCGGCTCGCCAAAACTGGCTTCCAGGGCCTTGAGCACTTCATGTAAATCCTCGCGGGCGCAATAAATGGTGTGGGTTTCCTCGTCCGTCACCACGTCTTCGGCCCCGGCCTCGATGGCCGCTTCCAGCATGGCCTCCTCGTCGGCGACATCAGCGTTATATTGCACTTCGCCCACATGATCGAACATAAAGGCCACCGAGCCGGTTTCGCCCAGATTGCCGCCGTTTTTGGCAAAAGCGGTGCGCACTTCGGCGGCGGCGCGGTTTTTGTTATCGGTGGAGACCTCGACAATCACCCCAATGCCCGCCGGGCCAAAACCCTCATAACGGATTTCTTCGTATTCGGCACCATCCGCCCCTGTGGCCTTGTCGATGGCGCGCTGGATATTATCCTTTGGTACCGATTGTGATTTGGCATTATTAATCGCCAGACGCAGGCGCGGATTGGCATCCGGGTCGCCCCCGCCCATTTTGGCGGCAATGGCAATTTCCTTGGAGAGTTTGGAAAATAGCTTGGAACGCGCCTTGTCCTGACGGCCCTTGCGATGCTGAATATTAGCCCATTTTGAGTGTCCGGCCATAGAGGCCTCCATTAAGATTTGATTTTTGGCGTTTGTATGCCGCCCGCGTCAGTGCGGCAAGGGGATGATGTGGGATCAACCAAATGGCTTTAGGCCATCGGGCATCATGGCGGCCAGGGGGCCAGCGACCTTGGCCATTTGCTCTTTGGCAGCTTCATCCACTTTACGACGGGCATTATTGATGGCGGCCACCACAAGGTCCTCCAGCACTGCGGCGCTGTCAGCACCTTCAAGCAAATCCGGGTCGATGCGCACGGAACGGGCTTCGCCTTTGCCATTCAGGGTTACAGACACCATGCCGCCACCGGCACTGCCTTCGACCTCCAGTTCGGCCAGGCCTTTCTGGGCGGCGGCCAGCTTGGCCTGCATTTCCTGAGCCTGGCGCATCATACCGGCAATATCGGTCATCGATTATCTCCCTTTGGCATACGGACATTTACAATTTTTGCGCCCGGAAATGTGCTTAATATTTGTTGCATTTGTGTTGATTGTGCCACTTCAGCCCGTAATTGCGCCTCACTTTGTTTTTTCTGTTCCAGCAGGGTTGGCGCACCCTTGGCATTGCCATCCAGACTGATCAGCCAAGTTTGCCCTGTGGCCTCGCGCAAAAACTGTGTCAGGCGCGGGGTTAAGTCCGCCGGGGCATCCGGTTCCGGCGCGAACACAATGGCACCGGGGCGGAAGCTGACCAGACGCACACAACGGCGCACCATGGCGCACAAGTGCATTTCGCGTTTGGCATTGAGCAGCGCCACCAGGTCTTCCAGATTTTGCAATGACGCCAAAGGTGCATCTTCCGCTGCGGGAACCTCGGTGATTTCCAGATGTGTCTGCAGGGCAGTCGCAGAAGTGCCATGATGGCCGGTAGGGGCATGTGACGGCGTTGCGGACGAAGTTCCTGTTGTGGGTGGCACAGAACTGGCGGGAGCCGTATCGGCCACATTTTGCGGGCCTTCGCGTAACAATTTTGCAGCGTCTTCGGGGCCGGGCAGGCCGGCGGCGGCGCAGATGCGGATCAGGGCCATTTCAGTGGCGCTTAACGGATCGGGGGACAGCCGTGCTTCCTCCAGCGCTTTGAGCAACATTTGCCAAAGCCGCGCCAATTGCCCAAGACTGAGTTCCGACCCAAGCGCACGAACCTGCGCGGCGCTATCGCCGTATTCTTCCAATGTGGCTCCCTCGCCCAGCACATTGGCCCGTGTGCACTGATGGCAATGATCCAATAGATCGCGCAGCACAATCAGAGGATCAGCCCCGGCCTCAAACTGGCTGTGTAATTCCGTGCAACAGGCGCTTGCCTCGCCTCTGGCTGTCAACGCAAAAAGGTCGAGCACACGGGTGCGATCGGCCAGCCCCAGCATGGTGCGCACATCCTCGGCGGTGACTTCGCTCTTGCCTTCTTCCTGTACCAGTGCCTGATCCAGAATAGACAGGGCATCGCGTACCGAGCCTTCGGCTGCGCGGGAGATCAGCGCCAGGCCATCTTGCGCCACAGATGCGCCTTCTTTTTCGCAAATGCCTTGCAAATGCGAAATCAGTTGTTCCTTGCCAATACGCGCCAGATCAAAGCGCTGGCAACGCGAAAGCACGGTAACCGGCACTTTTCGTATTTCTGTGGTGGCGAAAATAAATTTCGCATGGGGCGGCGGCTCTTCCAGGGTTTTCAACAGCGCATTAAACGCTGAAGTAGAAAGCATGTGCACTTCATCGATGATGTAGATTTTATAGCGCGCTGATACCGGGGCGTAGCGCACACTGTCCAGTATCTCGCGAATATCGCCAATGCCAGTGTGCGAGGCGGCATCCATTTCCATGACATCCACATGGCGCGACGCGGCAATGGCAGCGCAATGCACACCCGGCGGGTTGAGTGTAATGCTTGGCCCGTCCACGCTGTCACTCTCATAATTCAGCGCCCGTGCCAGCAACCGTGCTGTGGTGGTTTTACCAACCCCGCGCACCCCGGTCAGCATAAAAGCATGGGCCACCCGCCCGGTGGCAAAGGCATTAGTCAGTGTGCGCACCATCGGTTCCTGCCCGATCAGATCCTCAAAACACTGGGGGCGATATTTGCGCGCCAATACCTGATAACCCGTATCCGCCTCGCTGCCCTCAGGCATATCAAGCCCCAGGCCAGGCATGGAGGCTTCCACCGCCGGGGGAGTAACAGATGTATCTGAAGGAGAAGAATCGCTTGGTGTCATGGGCAGCACTTTAGCGCGCCTGTTCTAAACAGGCCAGCGGGAGAAATGGAATTTAGGGGTTAACAGAAATAAGTGGAGACTGAACAACAACCCGCGAAAAACTCGTTACGGCTGCTTCCTTCCGGACCTGACCGGGTTGGCGAGGAACACGTCCGCTGCCAGCCTCCGAAAATCAGTATATCAGGCCTGCGAGCCAAGAAAACCGTATGGCATCAGGAAACGCAGTTCTACATTAGCTGGAATGATTTATGAATTTTTTGTCATAAACAGTATCTGCCTTGAATCTGGCGACGGAAAAGCCAAGAGTAATGCGTTGGGGAAGAATAGGGTTTGAAACCAACTGGATTACACAATTCTGTTTGACAGGAATAAAGATGATTAAACGCACACCGTTACTGGTGCTCGCAGGCGCTGTGGTGCTTGCGCTTTTGGCCTGGTGGGTTTTGCGAGGCAAAACCGAGGCCGGCAGTGGTCAGTTTGATATTGAGACCGCCAGCGTCAGTCGCGGCGATGTTGCCCGTATTGTTTCGGCATCGGGCGCCGTGCGGGCCTTAAAAACGGTCGAGGTGGGCTCGCAACTTTCCGGCCAGGTAGTCGAGCTTTATGCGGATTACAATACCAAGGTCAAAGCCGGGCAATTGATTGCCCGTATTGATCCGCAAACTTTTGCAACCCGTGTGCAACAGGCCAAGGCAGACCTTTTGAGTGCCAATGCCAATGTCGCGGTGCAGGAGGCTGCGATCGCCCGCGCCATGGCGACACTGGTGCAGGCACAAAAGGATTTTCAGCGCCAGGAGCAATTGTTGAAAGAAGATGCAATCTCTCAGGCGCTTTTTGATGCAACAGAGCGCCAGCTTGCCGTTGCCAAGGCTGATGTGTCACTGGCCAAAGCGCAGCGGCAAAGTGCGCTGGCTTCAAAATCACAACGCGAGGCCGCGCTGGAAACCGCAGAAGTTGATTTTAACCGCACCTATATCCGCTCGCCCATTGACGGGGTGGTGATTGAACGGGTGATTGACGTGGGCCAAACCGTGGCGGCATCGTTTTCTGCGCCGGTTTTATTTCGTATTGCCCAGGACCTTGGCGACATTCGCATTGATGCGGCCGTGGTGGAGGCCGACATCGGCGGCATTGATGAAGGCGATCCCGTTGTGTTTACTGTGGATGCTTATCCCGATGATGAATTTACCGGGACCGTGGAGCAGGTGCGTCTGGCGGCAACTGAATTGCAAAATGTCGTTACCTATACGGTGGTTGTTGCGGCGCTTAACCCGCAAGCTAAATTGCTGCCCGGCATGACCGCCAATGTGGAAATTACCGCTGATAAACGTGAAAAGGTGTTGCGTATCGCATCCAGTGCCTTGCGCTTTTCTCCACCTAAAAATGGCCCTCCTGTCGCCGAGGCAAACGCTTCAGGCGCTAATAGCCAAAGAGGCGGTAATGGTGGCCGTCAGGGCGGCGATTTTTCCAGGCAATTTGCTGAACTGGGGGTCAGCGCTGATGTGCAAAAGGCCATTGGTGCGGATATGCGTAAAGAAATGCAGGCTTTTGCCAAGCTGGCGCAAAGTCCGGCCGCGCAATTTGACCGCAATGGTTTGCGCCAACGCCGCCGGGCCATTATTGAACGCATTATGAAGCGTCATCTAAACGCCGAACAATATGATAAATATGTGGCGCAACAAAAAGCGCGCGCCAACGTAAAACGGGTGCAGGCATGGCAACAGAATGAGGATGGGGCGCTGGTGCCAAAAATGCTGGTTCTGGGGCTTGATGACGGAGAAAATGTGCAAATTCTGCGTGGTGCCAAGGACGGTGATATTTTTGTATCACGTGTGCGCGCCAAGGTATCTGCCAGGAAATGATGGCATCTGGCACCCCCATAATTGAAGCGCGTAACGTCACCAAGGTTTATACCATGGGCGATCAGCAAGTGCATGCCCTGCGCGGCGTTGATTTACAGATTGCACCTGGTGAATTTGCCGCCATCATGGGCCCGTCGGGGTCTGGCAAATCCACCTTGATGAATTTGATCGGGGCGCTGGATCAACCTACCAGTGGCGAGCTTTTAATCGAAGGTCAGGGCCTGTCCACCATGCGTGCCGACGATTTGGCGGATTTACGCAACCAGACCCTGGGCTTTGTATTCCAGCAATTTAATCTGCTGCCACGGGCCAATGCCCTGCAAAATGTTAAACTGCCCCTTCGCTATGCCCGCCATGAAACCGTTGATGCCGATGCGCGGGCGCGTGAATGTCTGGAACTGGTCGGACTGGGCGAGCGCATGGATCACCGCCCGGCTCAGCTCTCTGGCGGTCAGCAACAACGGGTGGCCATTGCCCGTGCACTGGCCGGGCGACCGCGCATAATTCTGGCCGATGAGCCAACGGGTGCACTGGATACCAAAACCTCCGCGGATATTATGGAATTACTGGTAAAATTAAATGCCACCGGTATTACCATTATTCTGGTTACGCATGAGGCAGAGGTTGCCAATTTTGCGCGCCGTAAGATACATTTTCGTGATGGTTTGATCGAAAGTGATGAAAGGCGTGCCGCATGAAATTCTCTGTCGCCCTTGCCTCGGCTGTTGAAGCCCTTTTTGCCAATCTGTTGCGTAGTTTTCTGACCATGCTTGGCATCATCATCGGTGTAGCTTCGGTGATGACCATGATGGCAATGGGCGATGGCGCCAAACAACGTATTGATGAACAAATATCAGCGCTTGGGGCCAGCACCCTCACCTTGCGACCTGGGTCGATGCGCCGGGGCGGTCGTTCGCTTGGTGCCGGTGCGGCAAAGCCGTTTACCGAATCTGATATAAAAGTGCTTTCCAGCCTGCCCTATGCCCATGCGGTTAGCGGCCAGCTTAGCACCTCGGTTACGGCTGTGTCGGGGCAAACCAACTGGTCTACATCGCTAACCGGCACCGATGATGCCTATTTTGAAATTCATGCCTGGCCAGCGGTTGAGGGGCGCTTGTTTACCCCCCGTGAAGTGCGCACTGGCGCAGCGGTGGCGGTGATCGGCAAGTCCATTGTTGAAAACCTGTTTGATGGCACCGATCCAGTGGGTCAGCGCTTGCGGGTCAACAATGTTCCGGTAACAGTGATTGGCATATTAGAGGAAAAGGGACAGAGCAGTTTTGGTTCTGATCGCGATGATGTGATTTTTATACCGCTGACCACGGCCAGAAACCGGGTTATTGGCGCGCACCGCACAACGCCAAAGAATGTATCACGTATCGAAGTAATGGTGGCCGATGATTATGACCTGAAGCAGGCCCAGGATGAACTGGGCGAGTTTATGCGCGAGCGGCGCGGTATCAAAGCGGGTGGCAATGATGATTTTATGGTCTTTAACATTGCAGATTTCGTCCGCGCCCGTTCCGCTGCGCAGGAAACCCTGGGCATGTTCCTGACGATCATGGCCGGGGTTGCCCTTTTTGTCGGCGGGGTCGGGGTGATGAATATCATGCTGGTTTCCGTTACCGAGCGCACCCGCGAAATTGGCCTGCGCATGGCCCTTGGCGCACGCGGCAGCGACATCATGATCCAGTTTTTGACCGAAGCCACCGTGTTATGCGGCGTTGGCGGACTGATCGGGATTATTTTGGGTTATGCCGGTTCCCTGATTGCCGCCAAGGCGGGCGACTGGACCTTTTCCATGAGCCCGCAAATCACCCTCATCTCGCTTGGGGCTTCTGTAATTGTTGGCCTGTTTTTTGGTTACTTTCCTGCCCGGCGGGCTGCCCGGTTAAATCCTATAGATGCGTTACGTTATGAATAAGAAAACCCCTGCCCTCATGGTTATCCCCCTACTGTTGGGGGCCTGTGCCTATTCACCGACATCAAAGGTGATGAACACACAAATGCGCACACAAATGCCACCACCGCAAAGCTGGTCGCAAGACGCGGTGGCGCAATTTTTCGGTGGTCACTGGCTTGATGATTTTGCTGATGCAAAACTCACTGCGCTGGTTGGCGAAGCACTAAACGCCAACCGGGATCTGCAAATCGCCGCCGGAAATGTGACCCGCGCCAAAGCCCTGCTTGGGCAATCCCGCGCGGCTCTTTTACCATCATTGGATGTCAGCGCATCAGCCAATGAAAGTGGAGCGCTCGGTGGAGGCACAGCATCACGCACCGCCTTGCGCGCTGGTCTTGGGGCCAGTTGGGAAGCAGATATATGGGGGAAGTTGTCTGCGGGTAAAGCCGCCGCTTCTGCCGACCTGCTGGGGACAGATGCGCGCTACCAGGCGGCCAGATTGTCCTTGGCAACACAGGTGGCGCGGGCATATTTTCTGGCCATAGAATCCAAACTGCAAAGCGAGCTTAGCGCCTCCACATTAACGGCACAGGAAGAAACCCTGAAAATTGTGCAGGCCCGCAAAAAAGCTGGATTTTCAGCGCGGCAAGATCTGGTGCTGGCCTTATCTGATGTGGCCAGCGCCCGTGATAATCTCACTGCCGCCAAAAATGCGCATCGCAACGCCCTGCGCGCCTTGCAATTACTGCTCTGGCGTTATCCCGATGCCGATATTGCCTTAAAAGAAAACTTGCCTGACCACGCGCAGCCTGTTCCTGCTGGAACGCCAGAGGCACTGTTGGAGCGTCGCCCTGATATTCAGGCGGCCAGAGCCGATGTATTATCAACTTTTGCGCAAACGGCGCGCACCAAAGCGGATCGCTGGCCAAGTCTTAACCTGTCCGGCGATCTGAACGCCGCCGGTCAGAATTTGAATACTCTTTTTGATGGCCCCAACCTTGCGCTTAATCTGGGGGTCAGATTGGCCGCGCCTTTGTTCGATGGCGGCTTGCGCAAGGGACGTATCGATGCGGCCAAAGCCAGCCAGCGCCAAAGCCTCGCGCGTTATGGTCAAAGCGTTCTTAATGCTTTTTTTGAAGTTGAAGGCGGTCTTGACCGCTGGCGCACTTTTCAGGAACGCGGACAATATCTGATTGAGGCCGAAGACGCCGCCAATGAAACCCTGCGCCTGGCGCAATTGCGCTATGCGGCCGGGCAAAGTGATCTTCTGGATGTATTGACCTTGCGCCAGCGTGCCTTTTCCGCCAGTCGTGCCCGCATTTCCAACCAGCGGGCCCGCCTCGATGCCCGGCTTGATCTTTATCTGGCACTGGGCGGTGATTTTTAGGGTTTGGCGCTTGCACCGTGCTGGCGGCTATGCCTCAATGAATACAAAATATAATTGATTTGGGGAGTGGCGGGGAATGTTAATCACCGTATTGGGTATCGTCGTACTTTTGGGCCTGGCGGTTTTATTATCGGACAATCGTAAAAAAATTAATTTACGCGTGGTGGGGGCTGCCTTTGCCCTGCAAGCGAGCATTGCCGTTTTCGTGCTCTATATACCCTTTGGCAAAGGGGTGCTGACCTCCATATCCAACGGTGTTCAGGTGGTGATTGATTACTCCAAAGTGGGGATTAATTTCGTTTTTGGCGGTCTGGCCACTTCTGAAAATCTGGGGTTTGTGTTTGCCGTGCAGGTCCTGCCAGTGATTATCTTTATCGGCTCCCTGACAGCGGTTTTATATCATCTGCATATCATGCAATGGGTGGTGAAAATCTTTGGCGGCACCTTGCGCTTTGTAATTGGCACTTCGCGGGTCGAAAGCCTGTGCGCTTCGGCCAATATATTTTTGGGACAGACCGAGGCACCATTGGTGATCCGGCCTTATATTTCCCGCCTTTCGGATAATCAGCTATTTACCGTAATGGTATCCGGGCTGGCCTCGGTTTCGGGGGCTATTCTGGCCGGTTATGCCCTGCTGGGCGTTAATATCGAGTATTTGATCGCCGCCAGTTTCATGGCCGCGCCGGGTGGTTTGTTGATGGCCAAAATTATCCGCCCCGATGTTACCCCTCTCGAAGATGAGCAGGTGGAGCTGACCGATACCACTGAGGATCATGAAGACCGTCCGGCCAATGTCATTGACGCGGCGGCCCTTGGGGCCAGTGAAGGCCTGCGTCTGGCCGCGAATATCGGGGCCATGCTGATCGCTTTTGTGGCGCTGATTGCGCTGCTTAACGGTCTGGTGGGCGGCGTAGCCGGCTTGTTTGGCATTGAAGACCTGAGCATGAATGCCATTTTAGGCTGGATGTTCTCGCCATTAATGTATCTGCTGGGCATTCCCTGGGAAGAAGCCATGGCAGCGGGCGATCTGATCGGGCAAAAACTGGTGCTGAATGAATTTGTCGCCTATGCAAGCCTGGCGCAGGTGCAGGAGAATTTAAGCCCGCATACCGTTATGGTCGTTACCTTTGCGCTTTGCGGCTTTGCCAACCTTTCCTCGTTAGGAATATTACTTGGCGGTCTTGGAGGGCTTGCACCAGAGCGTCGCGCCGACATCTCGCGCATGGGTGTCAAGGCGATTGCCGCCGGTTCGTTATCAAACCTGATGAGCGCGGCGCTGGCCTCCATGCTGGTCGCGGT